>NZ_CEYOSI010000060.1:0-17416 GCF_982879505.1 Candidatus Desulfolinea nitratireducens | reverse complement strand
GTGAGATAAATTTTGCATCCAGCGCCAGAAAAAGATACATGGTGGCAACGCCGCGATTTGGGTCCAGGATGTAACTCCCAAGATCAACCCAATTTGATGATTGGTAGCCAATTTCTTCAAGGAGCTCTCGTTTGGCGGCATCCAGCGGCTCTTCGTTCTTCTCAAGCATTCCGCCAACAGTGGCTAATGAAGTTCCTTCGACGGCGTATTTGGTTTGCCGAAAACAAAGGAATTGACCATCTTCCCTTCGTGCAAGCACAATGGCCGCGCTTGGGATCGTGACCCACGTCCAGTCAGGTATGATCTGCCCATCAGGCAATTGGACTTCATGGCTTTCCACTTTCAGGAATTTGCTATGATCCAAAATTATTTTTCTGGAAAGTGTTTTCCATGGACGCAGTCCTTTTTTACTCACGCCAACATCCTAACCCATCAAAATTGCTCTGGCAGGTGCACCTTCAGAGCCGACCAACTTGATTGGGAGGCAGTATAGATCATATTCCCCCTGGGGAACCTGGCTCAGATCGCAACCTTCGAGGGCGATCATCCCCGCGGAAAGAATGATCTGATGGGTGGGAATAGAGTCATCAAAGGGGGCGACGGAAAGATAATCCACGCCGATGAGCTGGATGCCGTGCTCCACAAGCCATTCCGCACCATCGGAGGAAATGGCGACAAAATCCGGCTGAAAGATGCGGACACCAGATGCCCACAGGTGGGAATTTTTGGTGCGCAGGAGCAGGCGCGAGGTCGTGGTCGGGATCGGGGCAGCATCCAGTATTTCGGCTGTGATTGCCTCGACTTCATCATCCATATGAAGGACGAAGGCGGGGCCAGTCAGCACATCCAGCGCAAGATTTTCGACTGTGCGCCCATCGTTGAGAAAATGGTGAGGGGCATCTACATGCGTGCCGACATGGACACCAGTCTCGAGACGGGATACATTTGCATCAGCACCCTTGTCCATATCCAGGGTTTTTTCCAGCACAACAGCAGGGTCACCCGGCCAAACAGGGAGATCGGGCGAAATGGGGAGTGAGATATCGTAGATTTTCATGCTTTATTCAAAGGGATATTTTAGCCCGATCTCGGCGCGGATACTATCCATCAATCTCATCATGGACAGGGTATCCGCATGAGAGATACCGGGGCTTTCCAACAAACCAGCCCGAATGCAACGCATCGCTTCTATTGTCTGATACTCAAATCCGGACGCCGCAAAGGGTGCGGTCTCGGTATGCTCCTGTCCATCGACACTCAACGTTGCCTGGGTACTGCCCCAGAAGTTGGAATGGATCCGGATATGCCCTTTGCTGCCATAAATAAAAAAATCGTTTCGATTTTCAGAGAGGAAATTACAACTGAACTGCGAGACAATCCCATTTTCATAGACCAGAACTCCGGCGAGCAATTCATCGACACCGGTATTGCCAATCAGTGCATGGACATCGAATGATGTAGGATACTCACCCATGACCCAGTTTGAGATCGAAAGATTATAGATGCCGATATCAAGTAGAGAGCCTCCGGCCAAATTCAGATCGAGCAAACGGCCCTTCTCATCGCGCTCTGGATGAACGCCAAAAGCGGAAGTCAGTAGAACAATTTCACCGATGCGCCCCTCATCCAACCATTTGCGGACAATGCCGTAGATCGGCAGATAGCGGGTCCAGAGGGCTTCCATCAGGAAGAGGTTTTTCTCTTTGGCTATAGAGATTAATTTTTCCGTTTCTGTGGCATTGACGGTGAAAGGCTTCTCACAGAGAACCGGCTTTCCAGCTTCCAGCGCAAGCATACAATGCTCAAAATGTTGGTGATGCAAAGAACTAATATAAACCCCATCCACAGCAGGATCATTAACCAGCGTTTTATAAGAATCGTAAGCCCTGGGAATGTTGTATTTTTTGGCAAAGGCATCCGCTCTTTCCTGGTTGGAGCTTGCAACGGCACAGATTTCAGCATCTGAAATCGATTGTACGCCTTCTGCAAAGGTATGGGCTATTCTTCCGGGCGCGATAACGCCCCATTTGAATTTTTCTGTCATTTTATCCTCCAAGTTCATGTCTAATGCTGCCCCCCATAATAAGGGAGCGGCGTGAGCGTTGCGAATGGAACGGGCATTGCAATTGGGGTCAGGGTCAGGGTAGGCATCGGGGAGGGCGTGGGGATCGCTTCGATCCACCCGCTGGCATCAAAGATATAGGTGAGGAAATCAGTTCGTTCTGCTTCGGTCATCTTTATCGGTCGGGAATAGTCTACCAGCATGGCAGTCAGTAACTCGAGGCCTAAATATTTCCCATCGTAAAAGACGTGACGGTCTAAAAATTCTCGCCTTGTGCCGACCACTGGGTTATCCATTTGGTCGAAGAAAAGATTGCCAAGACCGTAATCAATAAAGGCACCACTATAAAACTCTTTGGCCTGGGCAAAATGCCCCTGGCTACCGCTGACGATAACAGCGCCTGCATCTGCCAATCGACGAAAATCCCGCTCCTGCCACGGGCGAATTTCGGGAGAATAGTATTCGTGATATTGGAAGGTGGCGACAGGTAAATAGCCCTCAGCGCGCAAATCTTCGATTTGTGAAACCATATATTTAGGATCGCAAGGGGCGGCGCCAGGCCAGCCATCCACACGCGCCCAGGCAAATTCAGGCCCGACGGGATTGCAGCCAATAAAGGCGATTTTATTGCCATTGTGCTCGATCCTGAGTGGCTTCCGGGCATCTTCCAAATCTCTGCCACCTCCATAATAAGGCAGCCCTCGTTCGTCATACATATCCAGCGTAAAGAAAGTTGCCTCTGAGCCATAATCCTGAAAGTGGTTCCCTGTCAGTTCAATCACATCTGCGCCCACAAATTCGATCAGCTCAATATAACGCGGGTCGCTGCAAAATTGCAGACCAACCTGTCCCGGCGTGGGTGGTTTGCATTTATCATAGAATGGAATTTCGTTACTAATATGGGTGATATCGGCGTTTTGCAGCCATTCGCCCACATCCTGTGCGGGATAGGTGATCCCCTTTCTCTCCATCGTATAAGCGGTTCCACGTACAAGTGCAGTTACCCCGGTCATCATGAGCGTGGTCAGTTTTTCAGGATCACGGTTAAATGCGGGGAGCAAGGGTTGTTCAACGGGGCAAAGGCCATCACATTCCCAACCAAAGGATAGGGCCAGGGGATAACTCTCTGGAATGAAGTCGTTATGGAGCGGAGATTGACCGTCAATTGTGAGAACTTTCCAACGGGGTTCGATCTCTTCAAAAGGGATGATCGCCCAGGCGTTTTCTTTCTCCCAGGCAAAATCGAGCAGGTCATCGGGATGGATGGTACGCACAGCTCCCGAACCTGCTGCACCCCAAGTGGCAGTCAAGGCTTTTTTGGTGGATTCTGCCATCCATAACGGCGACCCAACCCAGGGATCGGGGGCGTCCCCTTCCCAGGTTCTGCGTAACTCCTCACTGGAGATCCCATCCGTGATCGTTGGGAAAGGTGCAACGAGAGCATATGTCCACAAGGAAGAAACCGGTCCTTCACTCAAATCCAGCCGAAGAGTAGCAGATTCTTCATCTATAGCTCGGGGAATCTCCCATCTATCCTCTTCGGTACGTAATACGTCGGGAACTGACTCGCTGATCCAGATAGATGCAGGACGCGGCGTAACGGTCGCTGTTGGAGGAAGGGGACTGCTTGTAGCGCTGGGAGAATTTATTGGCAAAGAAGTGCTGCTTGTTTGGGCTGGTTTACAGGCAGCAAGAAGAATTAACAATAGAAAACATAGTAGGTGAGTTCGCTGGAAAATTTGCATTATTTTAATAGAATAACGGAGTAAATGCAGAATGCTAAAGCTGATATTCCCGCAATAAATAATCTTTGACCGCATCATTATCTATCGACACGCCCAGCCCGGGACCGGTCGGGACATCAATGGTGCTATCGGCATTGAGCGTAAATCGTTCCTGGGTGATATCCTGGACGTAATAGCGGTCGGTCGCAGAAATATCGCCGGGGAAAAGGAAATTGGGTAAGGAGGCGAGGGCCAGATTTGCAGCGCGACCAACGCCCGTTTCAAGCATCCCACCGCACCATACGGGGATATTTTTCTCAAAGCAGTGATCATGAATGGCAATAGCTTCAGTCAGCCCGCCTACGCGCCCGGTCTTAATATTGACGATGCGACAGGCGTCCATCTCGATGGCCTGTCGAGCGTGGCGCAACGAGATGATGCTTTCATCCAAACAAAGTGGGGTTTTGAATTTTTCCTGTAAAAAATGATGATCCCAAAGATCGTCTTCTGCAAGAGGCTGTTCAATTAAAAGAAGACCCAAATTATCCAGGGGCAATATCGCATTGGCAGTTTCGAGAGTATAGGCCGAATTCGCATCCACCTGTAATTTTAGGTCAGGGAATGCTTCGCGTGCGGCGGAAACATCGCCTACGTCACGCCCGGGTTTAATTTTTAATTTCACTCGACCGTAGCCATTCTTCAAATAGCCCTCGATCACCCTCAGGAGATCATCAGGAGTATCTTGTAAACCAACGGAGACCCCAACTTCGACCTTGGGTTTGCCGCCGCCCAAGAGCGTTTGCAGGGATTTATTCTCTTTTTTGCCGAGCAGATCCCAAAGCGCCATTTCGACTCCAGCTTTGGCCATCTCATGGCCTTTAATTTGTTTCACTCTTTGGCGAAAGTCTGCTGTCCCATCTATGTTCTGTCCCTGAATAGAAGGCAAGATAAAATCCTGCAGGATATGCCAGACGGTTCCTGATGTTTCGTAGGCATAACCGGGATCTCGATCTGCTACGCATTCCCCGTAACCGATCAATCCCTCAGCATGGATGGTGATGAGGATGCAATCACGGTCAAAAATCCGTCCAAAGGAGGTCTCAAAATGCGAGACGAGCGGCATCCGTAGATGCTGGATAACGATCTTTTCAAGTTTCATATTTTATTTTTGGGTTCAATTGCCCGATTATCTTACTCTTCCAAAGCATCCTCTATCCCCTCTGCATTCTCATCCTCTCCTCCATCTACCTCCTCTTGAACATTCAGATTTCGCAAAACATCGTCCATGCTCATCCCTTCGCGGCGCATACCCAGTTCGGGAGTCCCACAGTAGGGGCAGATGTTCCAGGGGAGTTCCATCAATTGATCGCACTCATGGCAATTCTTTTTAAGCTTGGTCTGGCAATTCGGGCAAACCATCCAATCGTCTTTAACCCGGCGTTCACAGCCCGGGCAAAGAAGTTGATCTTCTATTGCGGCAAGAAGGGCTTCCTCTTCGAGAGTGCGCTGGTATTCTTCTTCAAGCGTGTAGGGTGGTCGCAAAACAAGGTAGACCAAAACACCGGGGAGGTTCAACAAACCCACCATCAATGTGGAAAGAATTTGCACCAATCTGTCCCGGGAGCGATTGCGAATATCTCTATAAGTCCACATGACGAGGCTCACCCACAGAGCCAAAAGGAAGGCTACGCCAAATCCTGTCAGCACGAGGACAATGTTATTTAAGAAAACAGGATCAAGGTTCATGATCTCTCCATTTACTGCAAAATCGTGATATTTGATTGATTCGAAAATTATGTAATTATTGTACTATGCTAAGGCGTCTCGAACTGGAATTGCCATTGCGCATTATATTGCGTAACTGTGGAATTTTCGCCAAGGACTTCATAAAAGGTTCGGCCCGGTTTAAGGGAGAGGGGAATCCCCCTGGTATCGGTGAGGAGCAGAGGCTGATCGGTCTCAACCCGACGCCAATATGCTGGTATCACGATCCCATCACGGAAGAGGTACGCCTTTCCCGATCGGATCAGATCAATATGATAGACCTCATCCTCCTCCTGATATCGGTTGGCAAAGCTGTGCGGAACGAAAAGGTAGACAATATTATCAGTCGAAACCTGCTGCCCGTTTAGAGCATCAATCAAGGGTGCATAGCTGGGAAGTTTACCATCGCGGGTATCGGATGATTCCTGATAACGATAATATTTATGAAGCAGAGGGTTGTATCTCCAATGATGGTAATCGTCCTGCGAATAACGGGCAAAGATGCTCAAAACTGGCTCAGAATAAACTGATGGCACCGAGCTAAAGTAGCTTGAACGCAAATTAGGGCGAGAGTTATCTTTGTTTTTTTTCTCCAGACAATCGGAAAATTTAGTGGTGTTGAAGAAAACATTATTGTAGGTATCGCGGTCTTGTTCGCCAACCACAAAAGGCGGGCAGCTTGAACTGCCAGGCACAACAAGGAAATCACGAATATCGCTTGCCTTCAGATAATCGTACACACGTTTATCAGCGTATTTGAAGACAATATAAGATTGATACATACGGGCTATATGTTCATCAAAGAATCGCCCGGAACGAACAGGACCCACACGCTCGGCATCATTGCCATAAAAGATGGCGACAAAACGGGTTAGCCCCCCTTCTATATAATATTCAAAAACAATATCAGCAAGAGACAGCCCAGATTCAGGGCGAACATAACGCGGATAGAGAGCGATTTTACTCGCAATGGGACGTCTATCAAGCAGACCTGGCAATGCCGGGTACTGCCCTGTTAATGGATTGATGCCTGCCGGAATAGAATAAGGAGAGATATTCGGCATTGTGGGGAAAATTTCAGGGATGGAAGTGGGGTATATTCCACTTTCATAAACGACAGTGGGACGTGGTGTTGCTGTTCCTTGAATTTGAACTGATGGTTCAAAAGAAAATCCACCTGCCTCACTTCCCGGCAGAAATGGTGTGGGAGAGACCATAAGCTCCGACACGCTCATCACCTCACGGGAGGCTTTCGCAGCCATGCTTCCCTCGACGATTGCGAAGATGAAAAAAAATATAAAGGCAAAGGAAATCAACCCGGCAAATAGTTTAATATTTTTTATGGATAAAGTTATTTTTCGTCCACTCATGAAAAGCCTTTTGACATAGGGTATTGCATATTTATCTTACCTTCAAAAGCACAAGCTGATTCTACAACAAAAAGTCAATTAGATGCCTTCAAAGCTGATAAAATAGACTATCCTTTAGTACGGTATTGTACACCTTATGCTGATTTTGATTACGATTATCATCCTTTTTCTTTCTGCCCTGGCATTATTGCTTTTACGGCTATTAAATCCAGATTTTCGCTTTTCATGGCTTCTAGCTACCGCAGGCGCATTTATGGCATGGCTCAGTATTTTTTTCTGGCATCTGGACATGCCTCTGGTGCTCACCCTGCCTTCCTGGCAACCAACAACCCTTTTTACAAATTCTCCTGTGTTTCTGGCTGATCAACTATCCTGGCCTTATGCTTTTAGCCTTGCAACACTAGCCCTGGGTACTATGTTTACCGCGGTCGCCCGTGAAAACTTCCCCAGCCCTCCAGCCTGGGCAGGAGTGCTAACCTTGAGTGGCGTAGGAATTTTGGCGGTTTTAGCTGATAACCCCCTTACCCTGGTTCTGACCTGGACTGCAATTGATTTGGCTGAATTCATCACCTTTCTGGGATCAGTACGAAAAAAAGAATTGCGCGAAAGAATTGTGATTTCATTTACAACGCGCGTACTTGGCTCTGCCTTTTTGCTTTGGGCCGGACTCGTCAGTGCCGCAGAGGGAACTTCCCTAAATTTCGTTGCTGCGCCGAAAGAAGCAGGGGTTTATATGCTCATTGCCGCTGGACTTCGCCTCGGCATCTTACCAATGCATCTCCCTTTTAGAACAGAATCAGCTTTGCGTCGCGGTTATGGGACAATGCTCCGCCTCACCTCAGCCGCAACCAGCTTAATTCTTTTTGCACGAATTCCATTTAGCAGCTTACAGTCTCCACTAATTCCCTATATCTTTGGCCTTGTAGCTTTAGCTGCGCTCTATAGCAGTTGGATATGGTTCCGGGCTACCAAAACTCTGGATGCCCGCCCCTACTGGGTGCTGGGGATGGGCGCTCTCTCCCTGATTGCAACTTTACGCGCCAATCCTGCTGGCAGTGTTGCCTGGGGAATTGCCCTCATTTTGGGGGGAGGTGTTTTATTTCTCTCTTCTGTACAATCTAAATGGCTCAGTCGCCTATTATGGCTCAGCCTTATCGCCATGTCTACTCTCCCAATGACACTCACTGCAACTGGCTGGGGAAGCAAAGTCGCCTCTTGGTGGGGATTTTGGTTCATCCTACTCCCGACCCAAATATTTCTGCTGGCAGGCTATTTCCGCCATGCCAATCGTCAAGAAAAAGCAACCTATAAACCGCAAAACTTTTTCACCCGCCTCATATATCCACTGGGGATTATCATCATGCTCCTTTCACTACTTCTTTTGGGATTTTGGGGTTGGCAAGGAGCAGCCTCAATTGGCATATGGCAGCTTGGTCTGGTTGCCTCAACGCTAACGATCTTACTCATTTGGCTTCGACCGCGAATTCGGTTTCTAAACCCAAGGGAGGCACATTGGCTCAAACCGAGTACCACCGCCGGAGGCATGAATTACATCAATAACGCTTTCTGGAGCTTCTATTATTTCCTCCGTAATTTGGCCCGACAGATATCCAATATTCTGGAAAGCGATGGAGGTCTTCTCTGGGCACTTCTTTTCATCATCCTCTTTGCCTCTCTCCTCTCAGGGGGGATCCGCTAATGACTTTGCAAAGCATCTCTTGGGGAGCAACGATCTTATTGCTCGTCACTACCCTGTCAATCCTCCTGATCAGAGATTGGCGCTGGAGCCTAACCCTCCTTGCCGCACAATATATAGGTATTTTTTGGCTAACACAACTACATTGGACGATTTCGATGGCAGCAGTAAAACTTGTAACGGGCTGGATGGCAGCCACAATTCTCGGAATCACCCGCTCCGCCCACAACCCAAAATTTGCTGCCGCGCCCTATCGTTCCTGGCCCGAAGGCAGATTTTTCCGCATCCTCGCTGCCTTGCTCGCCTTCCTCGTCGTTTTATCTGCCGCCCCAGGCGTTGTCCAACTCCTTCCCGGGATTGGCTTCCCAGAGGTCACCAGTAGTCTTATCCTGATGACAATGGGACTGCTTCTTCTTGGACTAACCATTCAGCCTCTACGTGTTGTAATTGGCCTTCTCACAGTCCTGGCAGGTTTTGAAATACTGTATGCTGCTGTTGAGACATCAACTCTTGTCGCTGCACTGCTTGCTGTCATCAATCTCGGCCTGGCACTGGTTGGCTCCTACCTGCTGACAGCCGGCCTCGAAGAGTTGGAGGCGTAAAGTAAAAATGAACGCCCCACTTATTTGGATCGGCTTCCCTCTAATTCTTGCAATCATCCTCTGGATTCCCCGCCGCGCAAACATTACCGCACTCCTTGGCGGGCTAAGCTCTCTTATCCTTGCTGGGGTAGCATGGTTATTGCCCATAGACACTGCCATTCGCCTAAGCAGCAATCTTTCAATAAAAATCTCTTCTTCCATCGCAATACTGGGCCGACAAATAACCATCAGCCCTACAGATCAGCCCCTCATATCTTTGCTCTTCTGGTTGGCTTCACTTTGGTTCTTCGGGGCAAGTGCCGCAGGCATCGCTCGACGCCTCATCCCCCTGGGATATGGCATTATCGCCTTGCTGATCGCTTCCCTTTCTGTGGAACCTTTCCTCTACGCCGCCCTCCTTATCCAAACTGCGATCCTGATTGCCATACCCCTTCTCTCCCCTCCTGAGCAAAGGCCTGGGCGCGGCATTATTCGTTTTCTAATTTACCAAACCCTGGCAATGCCCTTCATCCTCTCTGCTGGCTGGCTTATGGCAGGCGTTGAATCCAGCCCCGGTGATATCGAACTTCTCACCCAATCAGCAACCTTATTGGCACTGGGCTTTGCTTTTTTGCTGGCAATTTTTCCTCTCTATTCCTGGATCCCCCTCCTGATGGAAGAAGCCTCTCCCTACGCGATGGGTTTCATTCTATGGCTCTTGCCAAGTGTAACATTGCTCTTTGCGATCAGTTTTTTAGACCGTTACACCTGGCTCAGAGAATTTGACCAACTGAACAACGCTCTCCGATCTGCCGGTCTCCTCATGGTAACTACAGGAGGAATTTGGGCAGCCTTCCAGCATCACCTTGGGCGAATAATGGGCTATGCCACTATTGTCAATACGGGGTTTTCCCTCCTTGCCCTGAGCTTGTTCCCAGACTATAAACTTTCTGCTTTCTTTTTGCTGATGATCCCGCAAGCACTTGGACTAATTGTCTGGTCTCTTGCGCTCTCCGTGGTAAAAATGAGAGAAAATTCTCTCATTTATAAAGAGATGCGGGGAATGCTTCAGCGTTATCCGATCATTATTATTGGTCTGATAATTGCGCATTTTTCCGCGTCAGGGCTTCCTTTAATGGCAAATTTCCCTCCCATCTTAGCAATCTGGGAAGGGGTGGCACGACAAACGCTCATCGCCGCGTTTTGGCTTGGACTGGGCCTCGCAGGCCTTTTTACGGGGGCGATCCGCTCACTGGCCATTATGGTTAGGTCGCCAGAAGACCAACTCTGGGAACTAAATGGCTCATTGCTACAAAATATCCTGATAGGAATCGGAATTTTCTTCATCCTGATTTTGGGTTTTTTTCCACAACTTATTCACCCGATATTGACGACCTTGCCGGCAGCCTTTGCGCATCTCAGCGGTTAGGCTCATGCTATAATCTGCCGACACCCCCATTTGGAGACTCTAATGGAATTTGAACAGATCATAAAACAATTAGATTGGCTGGACGAAGAAAGACGCAAAGACAAGGCAACTATCGCCGCGCAAGAAGAACAAATTGCCCTTTTAAAAACCGATTTCAATTCAATTAACCAGAAAACAAAAATACTTGAAAAAGAGATCGAGGGCTATGCATCACTCAGCGCAAGAGTGGAACAATTTGATAGCTTTCTCGCTCAACAGCGCAAAGATATGAATGAAACCTATTCAAGACTTGAGGAAAATGCCAGGAAGCGAGAAGAAGATATTGGAAAACGTTTTCAAGGCGAATTCAAAACAATTAATGAAACACTCTCCAGGTTACGCGACAAGGATGAAATTGCTGATGTTCGCCGCGAAATGAAAGTTCGAGAAAGTGAAGATTTACGCCTGGGAGAATCCTTTAAGAAACTCAAAACAAATTTTGATGAAGTCCTAAAGAACAATAATGAGCTGAAGTTTGCACAAGATAAGCATGAAGATAATCGGAATCAAGATATCAAACGGCTAACCGATACACAGGGAGAAATTGTTGCCCTCAGAAAACGTCTTGATGAGGAACGCGAGAAACGTCAACTGAATGCAGATAGCCTTAGAAGTATTGATAATCGTGTTGCAGATGTTCTCTCCAACGAACACAAACGAAAACAAGAACAAACCGAATTCTATGAAAAATTCTCTCTCGAACAGGTTGATCGAGAACGCGCCTGGAAAGAATGGGTCGAAAAAACAGATAGCTTCGCTGAAAAATCCGAGCTGCTTGAAACTCAATTGCAAATAGTAACTGACGCAACACGATCAGCCCAAAAAGCCGAAGAAACCTATACAGAAATCAGCGAACGCATTGAACGTCGTGCTCATGAGATTACTGAGATGCAGCGTCTGGCAGAAGATCGGTTGCGTCAAGAATGGGTTACCTTTAAAGCTGATGACCAAAAACGCTGGACAGGATATGGTCTCTCTCAAGATGAAACTCTGAAGAATATTCAAAATGCGATGGTAAAAATTGAAGCCCACCTGACCGCGCTGGATGATGCATCACAAACCATGCAGGATCAACTTCAACAGACCACAGATGTGACTGAGCAACAAATGCAAGAATTGATGAACTGGGCACACGAATGGCTGGGATCTTATGAGCGCGTGATGGGGCACGCTAAAAAAAATAAGTGATTAATATAGCTTGCTCTATTCAAAATAGAAGTATGGCCCTTGGAGCAATATAGTTATGCGCGTTATTGGCACTGCCGGGCATGTAGATCACGGAAAATCCACGCTTATCGCTGCGCTCACGGGCGTTCATCCTGATCGCCTGAAAGAAGAGATCGAACGCGAGATGACCATTGAACTCGGCTTCGGCTGGTTAACCCTGCCCGATGGCGAAGAGATCGGCATTGTGGATGTTCCTGGCCATCGCGATTTTATTGGAAATATGCTTGCAGGCATAGGCGGCATCGACGCAGTTATTCTTGTCATTGCTGCTGACGAAGGCGTGATGCCTCAAACCAGGGAACATCTCGCCATCCTCGACCTGCTCCAAATCCCCACAGGCATGATCGCCCTCACAAAAACCGATCTTATACCTGACCCTGAATGGCTTGATCTTGTCGAAAACGAGATTCGTGAAAACCTGAAAAAAACTATCCTCCAAACGGCACCCTTTGTGCGCGTCTCCGCCAAAACAGGCACAGGGCTTCCAAAACTGCTAGATACTCTTAGCAGTCTACTCAAAGAAAAACCTGCCCGCCTTGATCTTGGCCGTCCGCGCTTGCCAATTGATCGTGCTTTCAGCATCGCTGGATTTGGTACCGTCATCACTGGTACCCTCGCCGATGGCAGCCTGAGTCTGGGAGATGAGGTTCTCGTCTTGCCCTCCCAACAAAAGGGGCGCGTGCGCGGTCTGGAAACTCATAAGAAAAAAGAAGAGGTATCCGTTCCGGGGAGTCGCACGGCTGTTAACATCTCCGGGATTTCTCTGGAAAATATTCATCGCGGCGAGGTGGCAACCAAAGTGGGGCAATATGAGATGACGCGCCGACTGGATGCCCATCTGCGCCTCCTGGCAGATATCAATCTCCCGCTCAAACATAATACCGAGGTAAAACTCTTTGTCGGTGCAAGCGAAACAATCGCGACCCTGCGCTTGCTCGGCGTCGAGACGCTTAATCCCGGCGAGGAGGCCTGGATTCAACTGGAACTGCGTGACCCGATCGTGACCGTGCGTGGTGATCGATATATCCTCCGCCGTCCCTCCCCTGCTGAAACACTCGGTGGAGGCAGTATCGTTGATCACCAACCAAAAGGTCGCCACAAACGTTTTGACAAAGCCGTCATCGAAAAACTATCTGCCCTCGCCGGAGGCTCCCCCGCCGAGGTCTTGCTTCAGGCCAGCCTTGCAAGTGGCGCAGATACTTTAGCGAATATCGTTCGGCAAGCACGGCTTGATGCGGCAGATGCAGAGGATGCTGTAGGTGAATTATTTTCTTCCAATCAGCTCATTACACTCGGAGAAGGAGCGCAAAACGCCAATAGCAATCTTCTTGTCATCGCCGCAGCACAGTGGAAAGCACTATCAGAACGCGCTGTTCAAGTAGTGAGGACCTATCATGAAAACTTTCCGCTGCGACGCGGCATTCCGCGCGAGGAACTGAAAAGTAGATTGAAAATTCCAGCGCAGATTTTCAGCGCCATGTTGAAAAAAATGGATCAGGCGGAGGCCCTCGTCCAAACAGAGAAAAGGGTCGCTTTGCCGGGGTTTGAGATCCGTTTTGACAAAAACCAGCAAACCCGGGTCGAGGGTTTGATCGGGCGCTTTACAGAAAGTCCATTTACTCCGCCAACGATCAAAGAATCACAGGGCGAGGTTGGCGAAGAGATTTTCAATGCGCTGATCGATTTGGGAGATTTGGTAACTGTCTCCAGCGAAGTTGTTTTCCGGAAGGCTGATCATGAGAAAATGATCGCGATGGTGCGTGCACATCTGGCTGAACATAGCAAAATCACTGTTGCAGAAGCACGCGATCTTTTTTTAACCAGCCGCCGTTATGTGCTCGCGCTGCTTGAAAACCTGGATGAGCTTGGAGTGACAAGGCGCGAGGAAGATTATCGGGTGTTGAAAAGCTGATGTGTGGGCGATTTACATTGACCGTTAACCCGGCCGACCTGCAGGATGCCTTTGCCGGATTCCATTTCCCGAAGCAGTTTGCGCCGCGTTTTAACATCGCTCCCACGCAGCCACTCCTGGCGATCCCAAACGATGGAAGTAACCAGGCTGGATTTTTTCTTTGGGGGCTGATCCCCTCCTGGGCAAAAGATGCCAAATTTGGTTCACGATTAATTAATGCACGCTCTGAAACCCTGGCAGAAAAACCATCCTTTCGTGGGGCATATAAATATCGACGCTGCCTGATCCTGGCCGATGGCTTTTATGAGTGGAAAGCTATCCCGGGACAGAAGGTGAAAGTTCCCCATTTTATTTTTATGAAATCGCGCCAGCCTTTTGCATTTGCAGGACTATGGGAAGATTGGCAAAGCCCCGATGGCTCTCAACTAAAAAGCTGCACAATCATCACCACACAGCCAAACGAGATGATGTCTCCGATCCACAACAGGATGCCGGTCATTTTGCCACCTGATGCTTATGCGCAATGGTTGGATACACAATCACGCACCGATTTGCAGCACCTCCTTGTCCCCCACCCTGCTGGGGAGATGGATGCATATCCCGTATCCACCCTGGTGAACAGCCCTGCAAATGATCGCGCAGAATGTGTTGTCCCGGTTTAGTTCCGCATGGGGGTCTAGAGCCCGAGCTCGCTTTGGAAACCCACAAACGCCTGATTTTTAAGATTAATATTCTCTCACCCCTTTCTTGACGCTATATTTTCCCCGTGATATGATGCCGAGCGGTAAAATTTATGGAAAATAAACTAAATCATAACAATCCCAAAACTAGTCCTGGAGATTCTCCTGAAGGGAAATCGGGACAAGGTGCTGAAAATGGGGAGAGACGCGGCGCTGAAAGGAAACCAAATCTACTCAATCGCTGGATGGAATACCTCTTCCAATTGGGACTGGGCGAATCAGCCTTGCGCGTGGCAACAAATATTCTTTTTCTGGTTGCTGTCGTTGGAATAATTCTCTTCATGCAGGGTTTCTACAAAGATCTTCCCGAATCTATTTCTGAGCAAGGCGTATTGGATTCAGACCCCACGCCCCTCGTTGCGGTTGAACTCGCTTCAGAGCCTCTTACTGCTAATATTACCAATATCAATACAGGCGGCATCCCCCGCACGGCCATCATCCACACCACAATCCCCTCCCGCCCTCGCCTCGAGGTTACGACTTATGATGTTCAGTTGGGCGATACTGTTTTTGGGATTTCAGAAAAATTTGGCCTGACCCCACAAACAATCCTGTGGGGTAATTACAATACTTTGCTAGACGACTCTCATAACCTAAAAGCTGGACAAGAGTTGAATATTCTGCCTGTCAATGGCACCTATTACGAATGGCAGGATGGGGATGGCCTCAACGGGGTTGCAGATTTTTTTGGAGTAGCGCCAGATGATATTGTTAGTTACCCTGGCAATCATCTAAACTCAGAAACCATCGGCGATTACGCCCGCCCTAATATTGCACCGGGCACCTTGTTGATCGTACCGGGAGGAGAGAGACTCTTTATCTCTTGGAGCGCACCAATTGGTGTGACGCGTGAAAATCCGGCCAGTTCATATATCCTTGGCGATGGGGCCTGCGAACCAATCTCTGGGGGAGCAATTGGCTTTGGCACTTTTGTCTGGCCTGCAGCAAGTCATTTTCTTTCTGGCTACGATTGGTCACCTCAAACCAATCATCGCGGTATTGATATCGCAGGGCATGAGGGAGCTGGAATCTTCGCCGTCGATGCAGGTGTGGTGGTCTACTCTGGCTGGAATAATTATGGCTATGGCAATGTGGTGATCCTTGATCACGGAACCGGTTTTCAATCAATGTATGCCCATATGAGCGCGATCTATGTAGGCTGTGGGCAAAGCATTGGCCAGGGCGAGGCAATTGGCGCCTTTGGTAGCACAGGCCGTTCATCCGGGGCACACCTTCATTTTGAGTTGATGACCTCGGTTTATGGCAAGGTAAATCCCTGGGATTTTCTGCCCCCATCCTAATCCTATTTCATCTCTTGTGATACGCCTTGTCAAAGCATTTGGACTCAGCTATAATCTCCGCGCATAATTCGGGCGCGTAGCTCAGCTGGTTAGAGCGCACGGTTCACATCCGTGAAGTCGGCGGTTCGAGTCCGCCCGTGCCCATATAGAGCCGCCATATTGGTGGCTTTTTTCATCTGCCATTTTCTCCTTTGAATCGAGATGTTTTCGTAAGAGAGTTGTTTGAACAGCCAAAGGCTTTGGTGGTAGCTGCCGTGGGTATGCAAAAAAGATGAGCGCATGGTTACAATCCGTGAGTTTGTTTGAGCTCCATATCGCCCACTTGATATTCAGAGATTGCTAATAGATGAATTTTTAGCAGTTTCTTGCGATGTTAAAGTTTAATTCTACGGGAAAATTGGAAGATTTGGGGTTTGATATAAATCTAAATGCACATTAATCGGGCTAGTAAGTGTTCGAGTCTCATTTCTCATTTACAACATGCAATTTAGAATAAGATCGGAGCCTAGGTATCATTAATTCGAGTCCTGTCCCCTCTATCCAATAGTACCCATCTCGAACCACACTAGAAGGGTGTGTTCGGGATGAATTCTTTTAACTAGGTAGTATATCTTCACAAGTTTTAAATAATCCATATGTCTACGGGTGGCTGGTTTTATACAGTGGCTACAGCCTGTGTGGTATCTTTGGCAAGATGTTTTTTCAGAACATCACTGATAAGTTGGCAACCAATCGCCATGAGCCGAGATAAGCTCGTCCACCATAGACCAAATTTGGTCAAGGTCGAGTTCGGCGGCGGTGTGTGGATCCAGCATCGCTGCGTGATAAATATGCTCTTTCTTTTTGGTGAGCGCTGCTTCAACAGTCAACGCTTGAACATTGATTTGAGTTTGAATCAAGGCAACCAGATGCGGAGGAAGGGCCCCAACTTTGGTGGGCTGCAAGCCGCTTTTATCCACTAAAACAGGGACTTCCACACAGCAATTCTGGGGCAGATTGCCGATTAAGCCATCGTTCATCACATTGCCATAAACCACGCGGGGCGTGCCGGTTTCGAGTGAATGGATGATATAAGCACCATACTCGTGCGATTGCTTCACATCATCAAAGGTAGTGACCATTTCAGCCATCCACTCCAGCTCCCAATCTGTTGCGCCAGCCTTTTTGAGCTTTTCGTTCATAGTCGAGATGTCAACGGGAAGATCGGGGTTTTCAAGCGTAGCTTTGGTGGCTTCCCACCCAGCAATCTGGACTTCACAGCGGCGGATATACTCATCAAGGGGAATATTGTATTTCTCGATCAAATCCGGGCGATCACGTTTGATGAACCAAGGGACGTATTCGGCAAAATGTTCACTGGATTCGGTAACAGAATAGCCCAGACGAGTAAGCATCTCGTACCGCACTTTATTCCAACTTGGGATTCGGTCTTCAACGACTACTCGGCGAATTTCAGAGTACAGGTCAACACCATTCCGCTCGAATTTGAGATAAAAAGCCATGTGGTTAATCCCCGCACAGAGATAGTTAATCTCATCCAGCGGAATATCAATATCACGAGCAATCTGCTC
>NZ_CEYOSI010000059.1:0-17512 GCF_982879505.1 Candidatus Desulfolinea nitratireducens | reverse complement strand
CTCGCCTAGCCGATAATTGAGAAATGTCAAAATATTTTCAGCGAATGGACAGTATTATACCCACAGATACGATATAATTTTGAAATTCTGGAATATTTAGATAAGGGAAAAACAGATGAACGATAAATCATACGATGTAATTATGGCTGGCGGAGGTGTGATGGGCTGTGCCACAGCTTTTTATCTTCTCCGATCCGATCCTACCCTCAAAGTGGCAATCATAGAGATGGATTCTACCTATGAAAAGAACTCCACAGTTCTTTCAGACGGGAACACAAGACTTCAATTCAATCTAAAGGAAAATATTCAGATTTCCCAATATGGCCTGGATAAATTAACAACCTTTAGCGAAGAGATGGCAGTGGACGGAATCAAAGTACGGATCGGCTTTCGGCAGGAGGGGAATCTTTTTCTTAGCGATCAGGACAATATCAAAAACGCACAAGCGGGCCTGGCCATGCAGCAAAGCCTCGGCTGCAACGTGGAGTGGCTCACGCCAGATGAAATCTCTGATCGATTTCCCCTCTACAATAAAGAGAGTTTTGCAGGTGGCACTTTTGGGCCTTTGGATGGCACCATGGATTCGCATGCCGTGCTGATGGGTTTCAAAAATAAGGCTATTGATCTCGGTGCAACCTTCATCGAGGCCGAAATTACTGAATTTACACAATCAGCTGGGCAAATAACAGGCGTCAAACTCAGTTCGGGGGAGATAATCAAGGCAAAATATGTACTCAATAGCGCGGGGGCCTGGGCGACCAGATTGGCTCAAACTGTTGGGATCGAGCTGCCAATTGATCCCATTATGCGTCAGGTTTTCATTGTCGAAATTGCCGCCCAGCCTGAAGAAATCTATCCCCTCACAGTATTCCCTTCCGGCCTATATCTCATTCAGGAGCATGAGAATCGCTTTATGATCAGCAAGTCCATGGATGATGATCTGATTGGATTTGACTTTTCAACCAATCGTGAAAGATTTACAGAATTTCTCTGGGAGGAATTGGTCGGGTACGCGCCTGCATTTGACAGGCTCAAAATTACCGGAGCGTGGGCTGGGCTTTATGCGGTCAACACCTTTGACGGGAATGCTATCCTGGGCGAGTGGCCGACCCTGAAAGGCTTCATTCTCGCCAATGGATTTTCCGGCCATGGATTTCAACAATGCCATGCCGTTGGACGTTATCTGGCAGAGTTAATCCTCGGCAATTCACACAAACTTGATCTCTCTATCTTTTCACCGCAACGAATATTTGGGAATAAACCTGTTTTCGAGGGGCATGGGAAATTGGTGTAACTTTTCGAAGAATAGGTGCAAACATAAATAGAGCCGCTATATAATTGTTTGGCGGCTCTATTATTTTTGGGTTCTACGATATATCCTAGTTAATCAATTTTGCAAATTCGGCTTCAAGCTCAAAGTCTGGAACATAACCGATCCATTCTTTATGAATGACACCACTTCCATCAACCAGGAAGAACTGCGGCTGGTACCGAAAATTGAATTGCCTTTTATATTCAGCATTTGCAGCATCATCAATATCAAGGTATGTAAAATCAACTTTTCCAAAATATTTTGATTCAAGCCCGTGCACGACGGGCGCCATAGTTCGGCAGGTGCTTCACCAAAAGGCAAAGAATTCGATTAATTGCGGCTGCCCTGAGGCGATGTTAACAGTTACAGGATCAGTCGCTACCAATTGATTCCCTCGTGAGGTAGGCACAATAACCGGAGTTTCGGTTGGCGGAATATCGGTTGGTGGAATTTCCGTCGGAGCAGGAGCTCCAACCTCTTCTACAGTCGGGGCCGGAACAAACGCGGTGGGAGTAATCACTGGTGGAGCAGGCTCTGGTACAAGCGTCGGTGGGGGTGCGGATGCGCTTGGGGTGCAAGCCGATAGAAAAAAGACGGCCAGCAAGCCCAGGGTCAAGGGAATTTTTCGATTCAAATTATCTCCATTTCTAAGACACTTCTTATATCAGTCGTGGGATATTATCGCCTAAATATGATAACATCAGTCCAGAATACTATACTAGATAATTATTACAGAAAGATTAATTAATCAGGAGATTTTTATGACGGATTTTAAACTAACCTATGCAACCATGTTTGATCCACCCGCAGAATTGCACACAGGTTTTGATAAAGCAATTGCCAAACAAAAAGCGAATCTGGGCCGCGAATATGGAATGCTTATTGATGGAAGAATAATTCTTTCAGATGAAAAGATGGAGGATTATTCGCCCATAGATGTGGGTATGAAACTGGCGATCATGCAAAAAGGGGATGAGACTCACGCACAGGCAGCGATTGAAGCTGCCCGAGATGCTTTCCCTACCTGGTCTCGCACACCCTGGCAGGAGCGCATTAAACTGCTGAGAAAAGCTGCCGATCTAATCGATAAACGTATTTTTGATTTAGGGGCAGCAATGACCCTTGAAGTCGGAAAAAACCGGATGGAAGCTCTCGGTGATGTCGCCGAAACAGCAGAATTAATCCGATATTCCTGCGATCAGGTTGAGGAAAATAAGGGTTTTGTGGTTGAGATGGGCAAAGATCCGCTTGTGGGTTACAAAGCCCGTAATATCTCCAGGCTACGTCCCTATGGTGTCTGGCTGGTGATCAGTCCATTTAATTTCCCCTTTGCACTCACTGGCGGGCCTGCGGGCGCGGCCCTGGCTGCTGGAAATACAGTTATCGTTAAACCTTCTTCGGATACTCCCTGGATCGTTCGCCTTCTGGTGGATTGTTTTGTGGATGCAGGGTTTCCCAAAGGCGTGGTCAACTTTGTCACTGGGCCAGGGCGAACCCTGGGACAGGCGCTGGTTGACAGCCCCGATATTGACGGGGTCACCTTTACTGGCTCTTTAAATGTGGGTATGAATATCTACCGCGACTTTGGCGGCGGAAAATATGTTCGCCCAACTATTTTGGAGCTGGGCGGCAAAAATCCTGCCATTGTCTCGCGCAATGCTGATCTCGAGCGTGCCGCGCTCGGAATTGTTCGCTCTGCCTTTGGCCTGCAAGGCCAAAAATGCTCTGCCTGCTCACGGGTTATTGTGGAGGAGCCAGTCTATGAAGAATTGCTAAGCCGCGTAAAAGAATTGACTGAAAAACTGGTCATCGGCGACCCATCATCAAAGGAGACTTACCTCGGCCCGGTAATCAACAAATCAGCCTATCATGATTTCAAGAATTTCACTGAAGAAATTTCAGAAGCAGGGGCAAAGTTCATCACAGGTGGCAACGTCAGGACTGAGGGTGATCTCTCAAAAGGGTTTTATTGTGAACCAACACTGGTCACCGATCTGCCATTAACGCATCGGATCTGGAAAGAAGAGCTCTTTCTACCTATCACAACCATCGCCAAAGTGAAGAGTCTCGATGAGGCCATGGAAATTGCCAATGATGTGGATTATGGTCTAACTGCAGGATTTTACGGCAACGATGAGGAAGTGGAGTGGTTCTTCGATAAAATCGAGGCAGGTGTGGTCTACGCAAACCGTCCACAAGGCGCAAGCACAGGCGCCTGGCCTGGTTTCCAACCCTTCGGTGGCTGGAAAGGCTCTGGCTCAAGCGGTAAGAACGCAGGCGGACATTATTACGTTCAGTTATACATGCATGAACAGATCCAGACCCTGATCAAATAAATAACAATCGTAATATCAGAATGAGTAACTTAATCCCCTTCCCCCCAAACAGGAAGGGGATTATCATTTAGACATGGATGACAAAGATATCATTCCTCGGATAGGTACATTCTTTATCATAATGAGTATTGGCTTTTTTCTCCTATTCGCCATTTCCAACCCTACTGAAAAAAACTACTTCGATTATCTGTTTATCGGGATATTTCTCGCGGTAATTGGGTTTTTTATGCGCCGCAAAGCCGCCCCGCCACCTCCAACAAATCGTTTCTCTTTGTTCAAAAAAATGCGTGACAAAGAGAAGAAAGATTAAATTTCCTGAAACAACGATAAAGGATTTTATGAGTAAACTAATACCCCTTTCTGAAGCAATTTCAAAATTTATGCAAGATGGCGAGAGTTTATATGCCGCGGGATTCACTCATTTGATCCCTTTTGCAGCCGGGCATGAGATCATTCGCCAGGGCAAACGCGACCTTGAGCTTGCTCGGGCCACCCCGGACTTGATCTATGACCAAATGGTTGCCGCCGGTTGTGCAAAAAAGATCACTTTTTCCTATATGGGTAACCCCGGTGTTGGTTCATTGCGGATTGTACGCGGGGCCATTGAGCGCGGCGAAATTGAATGGGAAGAATATTCTCATTTCGGCATGATCTCCTGTCTCCAGGCAGGTGCAGCGGGACTGCCCTTTATGCCGATCATGCCCACTGGCGCCACTGATCTCGAAAAAGCGAACTCCAGGATCAAACGTGTTGTCGATCCTTATTCCGGGAATGAGTTGATCGCTGTCCCCGCTCTAAACCCTGATGTGGCCATCATCCACGTGCAACGAGCAGATATCAACGGAAATTCCCATCTCTGGGGCATTATTGGTGAGCAAAAAGAAGCCGCCTTTGCTGCCGAAAAAGTGATTGTGACCGCCGAAGAAATCGTGGATGAATCTGTCATCCGATCTGATCCAAATCGAACATTGATTCCCGGTTTTATTGTCGATGCTGTCTGCCATGTTCCGCACGCCTGCCATCCATCCTATGCACAGGGTTATTACGACCGCGATAACGCTTTCTATATGGGCTGGGATGAGATCAGCAAAAGCCAGGAAAGTGTCCAGTCCTGGCTGGATGAGTGGGTCTACGGGACCAGGGACCACGCAGAGTATTGGGAAAAGCTTGGTAAAGAAAAGCATAAAAACCTTGAGGTTGAAGAATTACTAAGCGCCCCAATTAATTATGGAAAATACTAGGTAAAAGAAATTTCAGTGAAGATTCCATTCACCACATATAATCAGGGCTCACATAAGGAGGGCTCGCAGCTTCTTTTTGCCCATGCCAACGGCTATCCGCCCGATTGCTATAGTCCGCTATTTAAATTGCTCAAAAACTATCAGATTTCTGCGATTCACCAGCGTCCTCTTTGGGAAGATAGCAAGCCTCAAGATATCGATGATTGGAATCCCCTCACAGATGATCTCCTGCATTTTATGAATGCGGAAGAAATGGATCAGGTCAACGGAATTGGGCATTCCCTGGGTGGGATCGCCCTGCTGCGGGCTGCCCTGCGTGAACCTCAACGCTTTTCCAGTCTCATCCTGATTGACCCGGTCTTGTTTCCACCATATTTTATTCGCCTGTGGAATATTCTCCGGATTCTTAAATTGATCGATTATATCCATCCCCTGATTCCGGCAGCCCGAAGACGGCGAAGGGTTTTCAAAAGTCGCCAATCGCTCACTGTAAGCTATCGCAGAAAATCCGTATTTAAATATTTCAGCGATGAGGCGCTTGAGGCAACCATTGATGGAATCACCTGTCCCCTTGAAGATGGAAGCTTCAAGCTCTGCTACAGCCCGGAATGGGAGGTCCAAATTTATAGTACCGGGGTCTGGCGGGATTTGGAGCTCTGGAAAAAACTGCAATATCTGGAAGTCCCTCTGCTGATCATTCGCGGCGCAGAATCCGACACTTTCTTTGAAAGCACCGGGCGGCTTGTAACTAAAAAACTACCTTCAGCCAAGGTTGTAAATATTGAAAAAAGCACCCATCTTTTACCAATGGAAAAGCCTGAGGCAGTAAAAGATGAAATTCAGAAATTCTTAAGCACCCTTTAACAAGGAACCGATATGACTTCGACATTTTCTTCTGCAGAACTGATGATTGTCAACTCTGCCCGCATGTTACGCGATGGCGACGTGGTCTTCGTGGGCGTAGGGCAGCCAAATCTGGCTTGCAATCTCGCCAAGCGCACCCACGCCCCCAACCTGACGATGATCTATGAGGCTGGTGTCATTGGTGCTGAGCCCGCCCGACTGCCCCTTTCCATCGGTGATCCAACCCTGGTGAGTGGAGCATTATCGATCTGCTCAATGTATGATATTTTCGCCAACTATCTCCAACGCGGCAATGTGGATGTGGGATTCCTCGGCGGCGCACAAATTGATCGTTTTGGGAATATCAACGCTACGGTTATTGGTAATAATGGCTACGCGCATCCAAAAGTCAGATTACCCGGATCCGGTGGCGCAGAGCTGATCTCGGCCTGGGCCAATCGCTGCTATATCATGACCCCTCATCAAAAACGTCGTTTTCCCGAAAAAGTGGACTTTATCACCTCCGCGGGTTTTCTGAATGGCCGCTCGGAACGTGATGCCACTGGTGTACGTGGTGGCGGTCCGCTAGCGATCATCACTGACCTCGGTTTACTGGAGCCAGACGAAAATGGTGAATTGACCCTCACAGCGCTCCATCCTGAGCGTACGGCTGAGGCGGCCATTGAAAATACAGGCTGGGATTTACAAGTCGCAGCAGATCTAAAAAGCACAGAGCCGCCCAGCGATGAGGAGTTGCGCATCCTCTATGATGAACTCGACCCTGATGGGTTATATTTAAAGCGGGCATAATCACAACCTGTTGATCCCCAGTAACGTATATCAAGTGAAATATTTTATTGATTTTGTCATTGCGAGGGCGATACCCCGAAGCAATCTCCTTCCCTGACAATTTTGAGATTGCCGCAGTCGCTCCACTCTTACGCAATGACAGCACAAGGAGAAAATAATGACCATTGAACAACAACGTCCCCCGCTGCGCCGTTCGCGACGAAACCGTGTTTTCGCTGGTGTTTGTGGTGGTTTGGCCGAATTCTACGGGATTAATGCCTTTTGGTTTCGCCTGGCCTTTTTCATCGCCACACTGCCCGGAGGTGTACCAGGGATCGCTGCCTATTTGATCTTTTGGTTTATTGTCCCAAAAGCCAATTAACAGCACCGTCCCGCAGGTTCTCATTGTTCAATTTTGCTTTTAGGGCAAACCTGCGGGACGCTATCCATAAAGTAAAATTATGGAGGAAATCCTTCCTAAAACCAAGGAAATGAGAATTTAACCAAAGGAGAAAATAATGACCACAGAAACCAAATCGCGATCATTCTTTATCCGGATATTCATCTCCCCAAACGAACCCCGACTGCGAGCGGGGTGGCGTCTTTTAGTTCATCTCGGTCTCGTTTTTATAGTAGGCCTGGCACTTAATTTCATAGCGTCTTTCCTCCCCTTTCCGACAGGTGGTGGCATGCTTGCAGGACAATTAGGCAATCTGATTGTGCTGACGCTCTCCATCTATATTGCCCGCCGCTGGCTCGACAAACGCAGCTTATCCAGTCTGGGTCTCAAACTGGATAAAAAGGTGTGGATCGATCTGTTTGCTGGAATCGCGATTACGTTTCTAATGATGGGATTTATTTTCCTTGTTGAATGGGCTCTGGGATGGATCACTTTTGAGGGATTCGCGTGGCAGACAGAATCCGCCTCATCCGTGACCCTGAACTTGCTCGGCATTTTATTTGCCTTTACTCTGGTCGGATGGAACGAGGAGCTCCTCAGCCGCGGCTACCAGCTTCAAAATCTGGCTGACGGAATAAACCTCCGCTGGGGTATATTGATCTCCTCTGCCATCTTTGGATTATTACATCTTGGCAACCCCAATGCAACCTGGCTCAGCGCAGCAGGCATTTTTCTCGCGGGTCTCTTTTTGGCATATGGTTATACCAGCACCAGGCAACTTTGGCTTCCGATCGGATTACATATTGGCTGGAACTTCTTCGAGGGAGTCATCTTTGGCTTCCCCGTCAGCGGCCTGGACCTGTACCGGCTAACCCATATCAGCGTGAATGGCCCTGAGCTCTGGACCGGTGGTGCATTTGGCCCCGAGGCCGGATTGATACTCATCCCTGCATTAGCTCTGGGAGCCGGATTAATTTATCTCTACACGCGAAAAGAATACTAATAAATTCCTAAGCGGAGGGCGAATGAGATGATCTGCAGTCGCCTGTACTCGACAGAGTGAACGACGGGGAGCTGGAATATCTCCTCTACGACTGCCCTCGTCCCTTCGGTCGCCGCTCAAAGACTGGATATTTATGCCACTCCTTGCCACCCTCCCCATTATTATCATCCTCATCCTGATGGTCGGTTACCGTTGGGGGGCAGCCCGCGCTGGTGCAGCCGGGTATATTTCTGCACTATTGGTAGCGATCACATATTTTGGTGCGAATGCCAATGTTCTTGCCTATGCGCATACAAAGGCAATTCTGCTCACCTTTGATGTTCTATTTATCATTTGGGCCGCATATTTACTCTATCGTGTCTCTGATGAAGCAGGGGCGATCAAAACCATTGGTGAAGCATTACGCCAATTAACCAGCGATAAGGGGATGCAGGCCATCCTGATTGGGTGGGTCTTCGCATCATTCCTTCAAGGTACGGGCGGATTCGGTGTCCCTGTGGCTGTCACTGCACCGCTGCTGGTTGGGCTGGGTTTTACCCCCTTGGCAGCTGTTGTTATCCCCACAATTGGCCATGGCTGGGCAGTAACTTTCGGTTCATTGGGTTCATCATTTAATGCGCTGATCTCAACGACCGGTCTTGAGGCCGAGCTTCTCGCGCCCTCATCTGCTTTATTTCTGGGATTGGCAGCTCTGCCTACCGGCTTGATGGTCGTTCACGTAGCGGATGGATGGAATGGCGTCAAAAGGCTTTTTGTCAAAGCGTTGATCATTGGTGGAGTCATGGGAGGCGTGCAATATTTCGTCGCTGCAAATTTGGGACTTTGGAATATGGGAGCGTTTGCAGGCGGGCTGGCAGGGCTTATCGTCGGGGTGACGATCGTTCGTTGGGGCGAGGCAAGCCCAAAGTCCGGAAAGCAAATCGAGGCGAAGCCCCTTCTGATCGCCTTATCAGCCTATCTTGTACTCATATTTGTTACCGTTTCAATCCTGCTTTTTCCATCAGTAAATCCTCTCAAGGATGCCCTTGGTCAGATCTCCATTAAAATTAACTTTCCTGAAACGATCACCGATCTGGGGTATCGCTCCCCCGCCGGGACCAACAAGCCCATCTATATTTTCAAGCATGCCGGCGCGATCCTGCTTTACGCCTCTGCAGCGGCCTTTGTGATTTACAAACGGGCCGGGTATTATGCGGAAGGTGTTGGAAAAAAGATTTTGAATGACACGGTGCGAAAAATGGTCTCATCGAGCCTGAGTATTGCCTTAATGGTTGCGATGGCGGTGGTCATGCAGCAATCCGGGATGACCGAAGCGCTGGCGCAGGGATTGGCTGATAGCGTTGGTGCTGCATATCCTCTCGTCGCCTCCTGGATCGGGGCGATCGGGTCCTTTATAACCGGCTCAAATACAAATTCAAATGTGATCTTTGCCGCGTTGCAAATGAGGACAGCAGAATTATTGGGCTTTAGTGTCCCAATCATATTGGCTGCGCAAACATCTGGTGCAGCGCTGGCCTCAGTTGTTGCGCCCGCAAAATTGATCGTCGGTGCCAGCACGGCGGGCATGGAAGGAAAAGAGGGAGAAGTAATGCGAGCTGTGATCGGCTATGGCGGCGGCCTGGTTCTATTTATTGGCCTGCTGACGGTTTTTGCAATTTACTTCTAAATCCTTTATAAAGCTGGTTCGCTTTTCTTACGCGTTGCGGTACACTTAGATTATGTTACAGAAGAAATTTTCCCGTCAAAGCCTCGCCTTTGGGTTGATCGTGATTGCCTCAGCGCTGTTATATAATGCTGCAGAATGGGGGAATACTTTTGCCATTTGGATCTTACTGTCCCTGATCGTACTCGCCGCATTCATTACCCTAATGAACAAATGAAGACAACTATTCGCGCCGTTTTTTTTGACCTCGGCAAAACTCTTCTTTACCCTATAAACTCCTGGCAATCCGTCCTTGCGCGCTCTACCAAGGCGCTGACCGATTCTCTCGTCTCCCATGATATTGATATCAATCTCAAAACTTTTCCCTACGAATTTATTGATCGACTGAATAATTATTATGCTGATCGCGAAGAGACGATGCGTGAGACGACAACGCTCAAGATGCTCCGGGACCTGCTCGCCGAAAAGGGATTCCGGGACATCCCCCCTCACATCCTGCGTTCTACGCTGGATGCGAAATACGCCATCACGCAATCCAATTGGGCGCTCGAGGCTGATACAATCTCAACTTTGGAAGCTCTAAAAAATATTGATTACAAACTTGCAATAATATCTAATGCAGCAGACGATCCTGATGTTCAAACTCTTGTTGATACCCACAACCTTCGCCAATACTTTAGTTTTATCCGCTCTTCGGCAGCTTCCGGGTATCGAAAACCCCACCCGCATATGTTTGAAGAAGCGCTAAGCTTCCTAAACCTTTCCTCCGAGCAATGCGCGATGGTCGGTGACACCCTCAATGCAGATATCAAGGGGGCAAATAAATTGGGGATCTACAGCATATGGATCAATCGCCACGTAAACAAAGATACCAAAACGCTGATCGACATTCGCCCCAAATCGGTAGTTCAGACTCTGGGAGAACTTCCCAATCTTTTACGCGAAATTTCCTGAAGCTACCTGGAATCCACCAACAAATTCATATAAATATGACCAACCACGACGCAACATCATGGCTGCAATCCAAATCACTTCCCTATATTGGCTTGGGGATCGGGATCCTGGCTCTGGGTATGTCTGCAATATTTGTTCGCTGGGCCGATGCTCCCGGACCTGTAACAGGTTTCTATAGACTATTTTTATCCACTATTTTCCTGACCCCATTTTTTATTCGCCGTAGCAGTCATAATAAATCTTCTCTCAACAAAAAGACCATAATATTCCCTTTTCTCGGTGGAATCCTGCTCGCACTGGATCTGGCTTTCTGGAGCACATCTGTCTTTTATACTTCAGCCGCAAACTCTACTCTGCTTGGAAATACAGCCCCTCTCTGGGTTTCTTTGGGGGCCTGGTTAATTTTTCGTGAAAAGTTAACAGGCAACTTTTGGTTTGGTCTCGCTCTAGCGATGGCTGGAGCCGTCCTGATTGTTGGCTCAGATTTTTTTATTCATCCGCGTCTCGGGATTGGTGATCTGATGGCCGCAGCAGCTGGAGTTTTCTACGGCGGATATTATCTTGCCACTCAACGAGGACGTCAGCATTTTGATTCCATCTCTTATGTCTGGTTGATGGGTGTAATCGCGAGCGTCAGCCTGGCCCTGATCAATCTTGGTTTGGGACATTCTCTTGGTGGCTACTCAAAGGAAACCTGGCTGGTCTTCGGCGCAACAGCATTGGTATCCCAGATCATCGGTTATATTTCCATATCGTTTGCCATGGGCCATCTCCCTGCTTCGGTAGTCGCGCCAACCATGGTCGGGCAACCGATCATGACCACGATCCTCGCCATTCCATTGTTGGGTGAAATCCCCCGGCCCATTCAACTTTTGGGAGGGGCCATCGCCCTGACCGGTATTTTCCTTGTTAATCGCGCATATCATCAAAAATCCGATAAACCCGACCATAGAACTGATTGACTTACCCCCTGTTTTTTCATATACTTGACCCACGTACCTTACGTAAAAGGAGAATCACATGAATAATCTGGATGCCATTCTCGAAGTTGCTATCGGCCTCGTCTTTGCCTGGCTCATATTAAGTGTTGCCACGATGGAAGTCCAAACTATCATTGGCAAATTATTTAATACGCGTGCAAAATTTCTAGAACAATCCATTCTTGATATGTTCCGCGATGAGAAGAGTTTTGTTGAAGAATTTTATAAACATCCGGCAGTTAAAGCGCTTTATGTAAAAGGTGCTTTTGGCAAGAAAAAAAAACCAGGCTATATTCCCAGCAAAGTTTTTGCAGAAGCCGCCCTCGATATTTTTGTAAATCTGGGCATTGACGAAGAAAACGTTGGGGATGATCACGTTTCGATCCAGAAGATCATGTCCAGGATCGAAAAGATCAATCAGGAAAATCCGGATCTCGGCTATACGATAAAACGTGTTCTGCCAAAATTTGATGGGACAGAGGTATTTGCCAAAATTCAAACAGCCGAAGAGAAGGCAACTGAATTTAAGGCCAATGCTGAAGGCTGGTTTGATGAGTCGATGACCAAGGCCTCGTATTGGTTTAAGGAAAAGAACAATACGATCTCCTTCTTTATCGGCCTTGTGCTTGCACTCATTATTAATATCGACACCATCGGTATTACCCAACAGCTATGGCGTGAACCCACATTAAGGCAATCCTTAATTGCTCAGGCACAAAATGCCGATGTGGAAGGTGAAATTAATTCAGTCGCAGCACTCGAAGAAAAATACGAGGATCTCGCCCTTCCGGTTGGCTGGACAACGGAAACCGCCGATTCACTCGCAGACTGTGGCTGGCTTCCAGGGAGAAACGTACAACCCGGCATCATGAAAGCGGGTCAGTGCGAAATGCTGACCGCACTCCCCGCGATGAATGATGGTTGGGGCTGGATAGCGAAGTTCCTGGGTTTGCTTTTCAGCGCAGTAGCCGCCATGCAAGGTGCTCCTTTCTGGTATGATATGCTCAAAAAGATCCTTCATATCAGTGGCAAATCAAATCAGAATATCGAGCCGCCTCCTGCGGCACCACCGCCCACTCCCCCTGTTGAGGCTGTTGGGTAAGTCAGCATTTTCTAGAATAATAGGGCTACCAGGATAATCGCTTCAAATTCAAAAATATTATTTGAGAAAATGCAATGTTATCCAGAACAAATGCAGTTCCTGAGCGGAAGGCGACAGCTTTTGAGCCTGTAGTCGAAGGACGATATTCTGAAAATCGCTCTTCACCCTGTCGGGTACAGGCGACTACGCTTCGCTCCGCTCAGAGACTGCATTTAGATTTAATAGTGAAATAGAGGTGCTTGCTTTGATAGAGCTGCATTTACAGCTCTATTTTTTTACCCGTTATAATATCCTTTATGACCGATCTCTTTGACCATAAAATGCAGGAAAACCTGAAAAAGGAAGCCCCCCTCGCAGCACGAATGCGTCCTCGCACCCTGGATGAATATGTTGGGCAGGAGCATATCGTAGGGGAAGGTAAATTGCTCCGGCGAGCCATCGAAGCGGACAGGCTTTTTTCCTCGATCCTGCTCTGGGGGCCGCCAGGGACGGGGAAAACGACGCTCGCCCAGATCATCGCCAACCAGACCGAATCACATTTCGAGACCCTCTCCGCTGTTTTGGATGGAAAACCACGTCTGCGCGAAGTGGTCCAGGAGGCCCTCGAGCGGCGTAAACTTTATAATAAAGCGACGATCCTCTTTGTGGACGAAGTCCATCGCTGGAACAAAGCCCAGCAGGATGCGTTGCTTCCTCACGTTGAAAATGGCGCCATCCGTCTGATCGGGGCGACGACCGAGAATCCTTTCTTCGAGGTGATCGGGGCCCTCGTCTCCCGCTCACGTGTCTTTCAGTTGCGGGGATTGAACCAGGAGGAATGCGGCGTTTTGCTGGACCGCGCCCTGGCCGACGTTGAACGGGGATATGGTTCTCGCCAGATCAACTTCCATGATAACGCCCGCAAGCACCTCGTCGAGATCGCAACGGGGGATGCGCGCAATGCACTAAATGCCCTCGAATTGGCTGTCGAATCCACGCAGGCAGACGAGCAAGGCATCATCCAGATCACCCTTGATGTGGCCCAGGAATCGATCCAGCGTCGGGCCGTACTTTACGATAAGGATGGCGATTCGCATTATGATACGGTTTCGGCCTTTATCAAATCGATGCGCGGCTCAGACCCGGATGCCGCGCTCTATTGGCTGGCAAAGATGATCTATGCCGGTGAGGACCCGCGTTTTATTTTGCGGAGGCTTCTGATCCTGGCGGGAGAGGATATCGGCCTGGCTGACCCGATGGGGTTGGTTGTCGCCAATGCCGCGGTTCAAGCATTTGAGTTCGTGGGGATGCCCGAAGGAATTTACTCGATCGTGGAAGCAACCCTTTATCTGGCGACGGCACCAAAATCGAATAGCGCCGGCGCATATTTCAAGGCTCTCAAAAGGCTCGAGGAACAGGGACAGGTATCCGTCCCGAACCATCTCAAGGATGGCAACCGCGATGCGGACGCGCTGGGACATGGCAAAGGTTATCTTTATCCCCACGACGATGAGGGCCATTTTACCCCCCAACAATATCTCCCCAAACGCCTGCTCGGGACCTATTTTTACGCGCCCTCAAAACAGGGTTACGAAGCGGAAATTGTCGATAGACTCGAGATGTGGCGCGAGGCGCAGCGCAAAGCACTGGGCATTGAAGAATATCAAATGGCGCCCGAGCTGAGCGAGGAAAAGATCAAGACGATCAAGCGCGGGATGAGTTCCAGTTAGCATTCAGTGCTACCCCGTTTTTTATAATGCTGGTTCCAATGCTCCGCGTTGGAACATTGCGAAAAATTGCAACGCAGAGCATTGCAATTAGAAGGTATTACTCACAAAGGAAGCTCCAAAATGACCACTTTGCTGCTGATCAGACATGGCGAAAATGATTTTGTCAAAACCAATAAAATGGCCGGACGCTTGCCCGGAGTCCACTTGAATGAACGTGGAAAGGAACAAGCTGCCGCGCTCGCCAATGCCCTCGGCCCGCTTCCGTTAAAAGCGATATATGCCAGTCCCCTTGAACGTGCCGTCGAAACAGCCCAACCCCTGGCGGATTCCCATAAACTAAAGATCACCCAGATCCCGGACCTGATGGATATCGATATCGGCAAATGGCAGGGACGTTCGTGGAAGGTGCTCAGCCGCTCCAAGGTCTGGAGAATTGTCCAGCAGGCTCCGTCTCGCTTCACCTTCCCCGAAGGAGAATCCTTTCTGGACGCCCAGACACGTCTTGTTGCAGCTGTGGAGAAGATTGCTGCCGCGCATAAACCCAGAGATATCGTCGCGATCGTTTTTCACGCCGACCCGATCAAGCTGGTCATCTGCCATTATCTTGGCCTGCCCCTGGATCGATTTCAACGGCTGGGAATCAGCACTGGCTCCACCTCGGTGCTTTGGGTCAACGAGATGAGCGCTCACCTGATGAAAATGAATCTGACGCCGCCCTTTGAATTGCCGATGCCGCCAAAAAAGAAAAAGAGGGAGAAGAAAGAGAAGTGAGAAATTTATTCGGAAAAATTAAATTAATTATGGCACCAAAAGGTCCCGTTCCCTTGGAGGGACCGGGACCTTGATTTAATAATTTTCATCAAAGAAAATAGGTGTAACCAGTGTTCCTTATCTTCCCAGATAGACGAGGCTACCAGCCGAATAGGATTGCTTGAAAGATTATGTTTTATTATCTCATCCAGCTGATATGAATTCGGATTCCAATTCGAGCGTCATCTTTCGCGCAAAGTATAGTGGGATGATTCCAAGGATGCCAAATAACATATCGATCATCCGCCAGAGCATTGGAATTCCGCGAAAATGACCCAGGATGAGGGCATAGGGGATGATCAGCACACAGGCTATCATCCCAAACTCTATCACCCATCGATTTTGAATTGGGTCCTTGACCGCGCCGATAAAGGCAATTGCAATTACAAAATGACCAAATGCCAGCCAATCGTATCCATATGCCAGGAAGGCATGATTCTGATATTGATCTTCAATCGCATGTTGAACGAGTGAAATCCAATGGGATAATGACGGGGCTATCGCCTCAATATTTGTCCCCTCTCCTGCAATTGAGTTGAGAATATTCAATTCAAACCGCAAGGGAATGGCCGTAAGACCGCTAAATCCCAAAGCGAGAACAAAGAATATCAGGATGCTCCTGATCCGGAACAAACGCCCTTTTGTATTCATAGGGCATTTATAAGGGTTAACGCTCCCAATCTCTCTCAAAGACTGGCGAGAAACTATCGACAATCGCTGCCCAATTTTCTGTGCGGACTTGCCCTACAAAATGCGGCGCGAAAGTCCTCCCTCAATTCAAGTTGCCCCACAGGGTATGAAAGCCACCTGCACCCCGAATAAAGGTGCGGCAACCAGCGTAAAAGTTTCAACAGCGCAAATTGTACATGTGAGTAGTAGGTTTATTTGAAGCATTAGGCTAGAAACTATCGACATCCAGGAGGCTTTCGACTAAACTCATCCTCTGGATTCCAATTGATTTCCACAGACTGCCAATCCAGAGCAGTCTCCACAAAAGAAATCATTTATCCATGAAAAAGGTTTATGAGGAGATACTATGAAAGCGGCGCTTTACAAAGAATTTGGGCAAGCAATTACAATCGAGGAGCTCCCTGACCCCACTCCCCACAAGGATGGGGTCGTGATCCGCGTCCAGGCGAACGGGATTTGTCGCAGTGATTGGCACGGCTGGATGGGGCATGATGGCGACGTTCGTCTTCCCCACGTCCCTGGTCATGAGCTGGCTGGCATTGTTGAGGCTGTTGGCAAGAATGTCACCAAATGGCAAATCGGGGATCGCGTCACCCTGCCCTTTGCCTGTGGCTGTGGAAGCTGCAGAGAATGCCTCTCTGGCAATCACCAGGTCTGCGATAATTATTTCCAACCGGGTTTTACTGCCTGGGGTTCCTTTGCCGAATATGTTGGCATTCGCTACGCCGATACGAATCTGGTCAAGTTACCGGAGAGTCTCGATTTTGAAGATGCGGCCAGTTTGGGATGTCGATTCATTACCTCCTTTCGGGCGATTGTTGCGCAGGGGAGAGTGGCTCCCGGAGAATGGGTTGTGGTCCATGGCTGTGGAGGGATCGGACTCTCGGCGATCATGATTGCAAACGCGATAGGGGCACAGGTAATCGGCGTGGACATCAAGGATGAAGCCCTGAATTTGGCAAAATTACTTGGGGCAGCAGTTACTCTTAATCCCAGAAAGGGGCCAAATCTGATTGAAGCCATCCGCGAAATTACCAAAGGCGGCGCTCAGGTCTCTATTGATGCATTGGGGAGTAATGAAACCTGCCTGAACTCCCTCCTGAGTCTGCGCAAACGGGGTCGCCATGTACAAATTGGGGTGATGGCCGATGATGATGCCGAGACGCCCATTCCCATGGGGATGGTTATGTTCAACGAATTGGAATTGATTGGTAGCCACGGGATGCAGGCCCACGCCTTTGGTCCCATGCTGGATATGATCACAACTGGCAAATTACATCCCGGCAAGATGATCACCCGAAGGGTTTCCCTGGAAGAGGGTATCAAGGTCCTGGAAAGCATGGGCGAATTTTCCGAACCAGGAGTGGTTGTGATCACTCAGTTTTGATGGATTATTGTCCTGACATAATTTCACTATTTTCAAAATTTACATAATTACTTAAAGAACAGCCTCCGTTATTCTGCCTGAAACGGGGGCTGTTTTGGCCATAGATGGAAGATCTATTTATGAAATATTCGCGCCAAAATTACTCGTTAAAATTTAGCACCTTTTTTTGATATAATGCTCGGCAAATAACAGCACTTGAGAGGGATACTTATGTCGACCCATAATAGAAAGAAAGGTACCAAAGATGCAAATAGCAGTGAAAATTAATAATTTACGTTTGCTGCTCAATGAGC
>NZ_CEYOSI010000058.1:15539-17722 GCF_982879505.1 Candidatus Desulfolinea nitratireducens | reverse complement strand
AGGGGAGGGTGGGGGGAAAAAGCTCCAATGCCTAAAATTCAATGACCCACTTTACTAGATTAATTTCGGCGTGGGTCATGTCTTTAACTTTTTCAGTTTTCCTTCATTGCTTAATTTGTAAGAATGATTATCAGGAGAATTCTAATAAAATCGCTAAATAAATCCCCCCTGTTCAACGTGCTCATGTTTTCAGCTTTCTGGGCATTCCAGATTATCATTGCGAAATTGGGCTTTATCGCCGGGGCAAAGGTATTGCCTTTTCAGATTGTATTGGTTCTTTCTGCAATCGCTACCCTGGCGGTTTTGCTTCTACCCAAATCTGGTCCTGATCTGGGTCAGCTATTCAAGCATCGGCCGAGCTTGTTCTGGAAATTATTTCTGGCAAATAGCATTCAATCTGGTCTGGGAACGAGTTTGAGCATTATTGGGATTGCCCTGACAGCGGCCATAAACGCAGGCTTTCTTGTCAAATTGGCAACGGTGACCACCATCCTCTTTGCCTGGATCATTCTCAAAGAGAAGCTATCCGGATTGAAAATTGCTGTCGTTTTTATCATGCTCTTTGGTGCCTATCTTTTAACCACCAAGGGGCAAAGCTTTTTACCAAGGGTTGGAGATCTCTTCATCCTGGGGGCTTGTTTTTGCTGGTCATTGGGGAATGTCATGGTACGTAAATTCATGACAACCCAGGCAGTCAGCGCTGATGTGATCACTATGCAAAAACCAGTAGCAAGCTTGCCTGTCTTCCTGGCTCTGATAGGGATTTCTGTTTTCTTTCCTGGAATATTGGGAGATCTCAGCACAGTTTTGGAATGTTGCTCATTTACCCCATCATTCATTCCTTATGCAATCGGGAGTGGGATTTGCCTGGCCCTGGCCTGGATATACCTCTACCGGACCCTGAACATCGCGACTGCGTCCTATATGACACTCATGTCGATGGCTACACCGATCATTGTGAGCGTGCTTGCGATGGTAATTCTTGATGAGAAATTGGTGCTGATTCAGATTGCCGGGGCAGGGTTGATCATTCTGGCTGGAGTGGTGATATACCTCAGTGATATAGCTTATGCTTAGTTTCTGATTATTCAGAAATTGTTTGTAAACAGAAAATATAATAGACTTCTTGCAAAAGTCCTTTTTTGACACTGCTCTAGCCGCCGGGAGCACATATGCAAAAAGGTCTAATCTTTAAAAAAATCCCCGCCATTATCGGCGGAGATTTGCACTCTTCAATTAAAATAACTGTCTAAATCCTAACCTTTTCACCCTTTGGGTCATACATTCAAGTTTGGTCAAATGATAGACAGTGCTTCAACCAATCATCCCTCCGCCAATGATCACAACCCGGGCTTGTCTTGGGAAAGATGGTTCTATCGATTTTTGAGAGATTTTCTCTTCCATTAGCAGGCTCCATTTTTTGTGATTCTCTCGCTAGAATTTATTCCTGATATAACCAGCAACGTACCTCATGCCGTGGTTTCTGCACAATTAACTCAGGCATCTTTTCTTCACAAATTTCAAGCTTGCGGTTGCAGCGGGAGGCAAAAGCACAGCCTGCTGGTAAATCAACCAGATTAGGCACAACTCCTGGAATAACATCTAATCGATGTTTTTTACGGCCTAAAATTGGAATAGAACCGATTAATCCTTGGGTATATGGATGTAGTGGCTCCGCATACAAATCTGCAACGGAGGTTTGTTCAACAATTTTCCCGGCATACATGACTGCCACCCAGCTGACCATATCAGCGATCACGCCCAAGTCATGAGTAATGAGAATAATCGCTGTATTCATTTCCTTATTGAGTCCACGCATAAGATCCAGGATTTGCGCCTGAATAGTTACATCCAATGCGGTGGTAGGCTCATCGGCGATCAATAACGATGGGTTAAGAATTAGTGCCATCGCTATCATTACTCTTTGAGCTTGCCCACCAGACATTTCGTGAGGATATGCATGGACTTTCTTTTCAGGGGATGGTATCCCAACTAAGCGAAGCATCTCAATTGCCTTATCCCAGGCATCTTCTTTTTCAATATCTTGGTGAATATGAAGTACTTCGGTAATTTGATCACCCACAGTTAGCACCGGATTTAAACTACTTTGTGGTTGTTGAAAAATCATGGAAATTTGGTTTCCACGAATTTCTGAAATCTCTTTAGTGGATAATTTTAATAAA
>NZ_CEYOSI010000058.1:5748-15529 GCF_982879505.1 Candidatus Desulfolinea nitratireducens | reverse complement strand
AAATCCCGACCATTAAAATCAATTTTGCCTTCCACTTTTCCTGGGGCGGAAACCAAACCAATAATTGAGAGTGATGTAACTGTTTTACCGCATCCAGACTCTCCTACCAATCCCACGATTTCACCAGCGTTTACATGAAAATTTACATCATCAACAGCCTTGACAATCCCATCTTCAGTATGAAAATACGTTCTCAGGTTTGAAATTTCCAGAATTGGTCTATCATTATTTTCTTGCATACTTATTCCTTTTGGCTAAAAAATTAGTTTTGATACTATAACTATTTAAATTTGTACATTCCAACAAGCTGCCCAATGATCAGGTCTATACTCAGTGAGTTGAGGTTCTTCCTGGCTGCATCGTTCAGTAGCCGCCGAACAGCGTGGGTGAAAGCGGCATCCTGCTGGTGGATTTATCGGGGTTGGTACTTCACCCTCTAAAATGATGCGATCAATTTCTGCTTCAGGGTCTGGTACCGGAATCGCTGACATCAGAGCTTGAGTATAATAATGCAAAGGGCTAATAAAGAGATTATCGCTTGGAGCCAGCTCCACAATCTTTCCCAAATACATAACGGCAACTCGATCCGAAATATGTTCAATTACAGAAAGATTGTGAGCAACGAAGAGATAAGTAAGATTAAACTCCTCCTGCAGATCCTGCAAAAGATTCAGTACTTGAGACTGGATTGAAACATCCAAAGCTGAAACCGGTTCGTCACAAATAATAAAATCTGGTTTTAGTGCCAGTGCACGGGCAATCCCAATTCTCTGTCGTTGTCCACCTGAAAACTCGTGGGGGTAGCGGTGTGCATGATACTCTTCCATGCCAACTTTTTTAAGCAAATCAACCATAATCTGGCGACGCTCTTTGGGAGTGCCAATCTTATGCACGTCCAAACCATCAATAATTGAATCCCCAATCGGTTTACGAGGATTCAAGGAAGCGTAAGGATCTTGAAATATGATCTGTGCTTTCCTGCGCATCTCTTTAAGCTGCTGTTTATCGAGATCATAGATATTAGCACCATCAATCTTTACACTTCCACCGGTTGGATCCAGTAACCTCAACATTGTCATGCCAACAGTCGTCTTCCCACATCCTGATTCTCCCACCAATCCCAGAGTTTCGCCTTTTTTTACAGTAAAGCTGACCCCATCTACGGCCTGAACATGGTCAACAACTCTCCTAAGGATTCCACCCCGAACAGGGAAATATTTAACCAAATTCTCTACGACAACAAAATCTTCCCCTAGGTTGCTGGTTACTTTTTCTATATTATTATCTGTCAGATTAGCATCCATATTTTTTCCTAACTATAAATTATAGGTACTCAGGGCTCACACAAATCGCCCTATCAAAATGGGGAGGGCCTAATTTGGTGGGTATTTGTCATTGCGAACGAGGGGAGCGAGCGTGGCAATCCTCTTGTTTGTCGGGGAGATTGCTTCGTCGGGTGAATTTCTCCTCGCAATGACGGATAAGGCTTTACTCCAGATTTTAGCCACTCCCTTAAAATGCGTAAACCCTGAATAAATAAAAAAGTTATATCTTTTGAGTAACAGTTACCTTTGTGATAATATCCCGTTTTTCAAGTTCCTTGAAAAAATCTTCGGGGTCAAGGCAGGCTTCGGGCGGATATACGCCGGGCTCCACGCGTCCTTCAGCAAGCCAGATCGCAGCAATTGCAGGGGCCAGACCAGTGGGTAAGGCACCTTTGCATGTTAGTGTTCCAAGTCGATAAGTAATATCCTCTCCATCTTTTGTCCCGCGAATTTCGGTGACGATTTCTTTGGCCCAATCTGGTGGTTCAGCCGTGGGAGGGGCTAGTAAATCGTCAGCAGAATGCACATAGTCGGCCAGCAGAGAGATCGCAAGATCGCGTGGCGCGACAGAAATCCCCTTAACATTTACTGGTTCCGCATTTGTAAAACCGTAGTCCGTTAGTACACGAATTTTTTCAACCGTATTCTTGGCCATGCCCCAATAGTTGATTTTGAAAAAGCATTCTTTTACGCCCATATCTTTGAATGTAACCGGCAATGTGGCTACTTCTGAATGCAGCGATAAATGCATGGGGATCATTCCCAGAGGGGGTTCAAACCAGTAATCTTCGAAGCCACTCAAGGGCGGTTTGGCGACAAACTCTCCATTTTCAAAAACCATCGGGTCAACTGTCAACTCATCTAAGATGGTTGGAACTGCATAGGAAAATCGTGGGTCATCCGGTGCCGGGGGTTTGATGCCATCGTAGATTCTGATGCTCTCGATTGAATCCAGCCTGTCAGCGGCGTAACGTGTTTGAATATTGGGGACACCTGGGGCAGAACCCATGCATAAGACCGCGCTAAGCCCTTCAGCGGCGAAGCGAGCATGCAATTTGAGCTGTTCTCTTGTCCCGTAGAATAACCCACCCATATCCGTGTAGTGCACACCAGCTTTGAGACAGGCTTCCATTACATTCAGGTTAATATAATATATTGCAGCGTTAAGGCAAACGTCTGATCCTTTTAATGCAGTTACGAAGTTTTCTTCGTCGGTAATATCTACTTTCTGAACCTTGATCTTAGGGCTATCGATATAGTCAGCCACGATCTGGGCCTGTTCAGTGTTGATATCGGCGATGATTACCTCATCCACACGATCATCCATTGCCAGGGATTGCACAGAGATACATCCCATTTTTCCGGCGCCGCCTAAAACAAAAATACGCATTTTAGTTCTCCTCATTCATCATAGTTATGATTGTTTTTTAGCTGGATTCTCAGGAAATCCAGTCTTTGAATCGGTAAAAATAAGCCGCAAAGGGCAAGAACCAGGGCTTATTCCGGTAAAAGAAATATGTCTGATGAGGGATTTCCATAAAGGGGCTGCTGGTTTTCTCTCCTGTGATGAGCCAGGCAATTTCTCGTCCCGAATATAACGCAGTATGCAATCCATGGCCGCCATAGCCAAAAGCAAAATGAATACCATTGACATGTCCAAGATTGGGCATCAGGTCAAAGGTCAGGCCGAGTTGCCCCGTCCATGTATGGGTTACAGGGATATCTGCCAATTGGGGAAAAGCACGTATCATTTGAGCTCGCAGAATTTTGGCAGATTTCATCAAATCCAAAGTAGTGCTTAAATTATTCCGTCCACCCCAGAGCATACGGCCATCGGGTGTCAGGCGGAAATAATTGAGAAACCACTTCGAATCATAGAAGACATGATCTTTGGGACTGATTTCTTCTTGTAATTCTTTCGATAGTGGTTCGGTAACGATGCTGTAACTCCCCACCGGGAAGGTTTTAGCATTTATCTTTGGCACCAACTGATCTGTATATCCATTTGTAGCAACGATCAGTTCTTTGGCTTTCAAAACACCTTTGACTGTGTGCAGCGTGAAGCCATGTGCTTCTTTTTCGATCTTGAAAACGCCAGCTTCTTCGCATAAAAGAGCGCCATGACGGGCAGCGACTTCAGCTAAACCGAAAACCAGTTTGGCTGGGTGTAGGCCAGCACCATGCCTGTCAATCACACCCCCATGAAAGAAATCACTGCCAATTTCAGCCCGCAATTTTGATGGTGGAATCACCTCCAACTCATCCCCCAGTTGGTCTTTATACCATTTTGATCTGGTTTTCATACTTTCGAAATGGGAGGCTTTGAATGCCAAGCCCAAATCGCCACCCTGGTGCCAGTCGAAGTCTATACCTTCTTCAGTGTCAAGTTCCTTGATCAATTCCAGCATATCCAGTGAGGCATCCCAGAATTTCTGACCATATTCTTTGCCGTAGCGTTTGAAAATGGTCATCATGCCAGCTTTCAGGCCGCTGCTAGTGATGCCCGCATTGCGGGAACTGGCACCCCAGCCAATGGTTTCGCGTTCCAGTACAACAACGCTGGTGCCACTCTTTGCAAGAGTGCGCGCTGCACTCAGGCCAGTATAGCCACCGCCAATAATGGCAATATCTATTTCTGTTGGTAATTCCGCAGCGACGGGAAGATCCGTAGGGCGGGGGTAATCGTCAGACCAAAAAGATATTTTATTCACGTTTTATCCTTTAGAAAGTCTAGTAGGGATACCAGAACTCCTTCAATTTACCTTCGATATCCCAATGAACATGCTTTACTTCGTAATATTCATCAATACCTTCCTGCCCGAGCTCGCGCCCCAGACCGCTCATCTTCATACCGCCAAATGGTCCGGCAAAGTTATCTGTTAGAGGGTCGTTAATCCAAATCGTCCCAGCTTTTACTTGCTCAAAATATTGCTTTACTAATTTTGCGTCATGGGTCATCAAGCTGGCGCCCAAACCATACTGGCAATCATTTACCAGATGGATCGCTTCATCAAAATCCTTATAGGGCATCAGTGGGATAACGGGACCAAATGTTTCCTCGCGCATCAGGCGCATGGAATGGTCAACTCCGGTAATGACCGAAGGTTCAAGGAAGAATCCACGCGTCATGTTTGCTGGACGCTTGCCACCGGTTAAGATTTTTGCCCCCGCGTTGACAGCCTCTGCAACCTGCAACTCAACTTTTTCGCGGAACTTATTCCGGATCATCGGTCCAATATCAGTGCCTTCCTCTAGGCCGTTACCCAAGCGCAGTTTGGAAACGAAATCGACCAATTTTTCACTGAACTGTCCGAAAATGCTTTCATGAACATATACCCGTTCTGTGCTGGTACATACCTGACCTGCATTCAATAAAGCAGCATAAGCCGCAGCGCTGACCGCGACATTCAGATCGATGTCAGGCGCAATGACCATAGGATCTTTACCGCCAAGTTCGAGATGCAGTTTCTTCATCATCGGGCCTGCCAGAGAAGCAATCCGTTTTCCAATGTCCAGTGAGCCGGTAAAGGCGATCACAGGAACATCAGGATGTTCAACTAATGGCTCACCAACCTCTGGCCCATATCCGGTAACCACGTTCACTACCCCTGGCGGTAAATGGCCACAAGCAACTTCAACTATTTTTAATGTCGATAGAGAGGTTAATTCTGAGGGCTTGATCACAACTGTGTTCCCGGCTGCCAGGGCAGGGGCCATCTTCCAGGCGAGGAGCAACAATGGGAAATTCCAGGGAACAATACAGGCCACCACGCCGTATGGTTCTTTGCGCACAAAATTGAACTGGTCGGGATCACCAGGAGGAATGACACGTCCGGTTTCGTGGCGGGCAAGCTCGGCGTAATAATCGAAGGTCTCTTCCACCCACCATACTTCCTCATCATTTTCGGGAATGGGCTTGCCTTCTTCTTTGGTCAGCAATTCAACGATCTCATCATGGTGGGCGCGGATCTTCGCGGCGACCTGGTGCAGGGCAGCAGCACGTTCATTAGCGGGAGCACGTTTCCAATCCAGAAATGATGCGGACGCGGCTGCTACCGCAGCATGAGCATCGGCTTTGGTCCCGCGTGGGACTTCATCCAGCATCTCTTCCGTGGCCGGATTGATGACCGGGATGGATTCAGTCGATTTTCCGTCAGTAAATTTTCCATTTATGAACATGGTTTTTCCTCAAGCAATTTTTGCTCGTTCTTCGATTTTGTCGAGCTCTTTTTCAACCTCATCCCCAAGGGGTAAGGGCTTATGTGTTGACAGGAGATATTCCACTTTTTCGCGGGCTTCTTCGATGATATCTTTCTTCCCAGAGACCTCCCATGCCTTTTGGGTCTCGTGTAGTCCAATTTTGGGAAATAGCCATTCTCCGGAGCGCATGCTATTGGCTGTGGATTTTTCCCCAAGGAAATTTCCACCTGGGCCAGCGTGTTGGATGACATCATCCAGCCAGGAATCTTTGTTGGCATTGATCCCGCGATGGGCCTGCTTGTTCATTCGGAAAGTTTCTGCATCGATGATCAATTGCTCAAGGCTCAAGATCATGGATCCGCCCAACAATCCGGCCCCAACCATCAAATCCGGCCAGGAGAGCAATGGCAACATGGCGTTCATCGCGCGCTCATAGCTGGATTGGATTCCGGGGGCAAAGGTATCTGTGCCCCCGCCAGAGCCTTCGACGGGTAGTTCATAATAGCGAGCCATTTCGATGGCAGCGCTGCTAAGCAAGCCATTCTCAATTGCGCCGGAGCTTAACATCCCCGTGCGCGGATTCATCATTGCCAGAGCAGGGGCGTAGATAAATGGCGTTCCGGGGGCGGCAGCCTGGACGAGACATAGCATCGACAGCACTTCGCAGTTACCCAGAATTGTCATCGAGATCATATTCCCGGGGCCGGTCCCCCCCATTAACGGCATCGGCATGACCGCAATAGGGATATCCCATCCAATGGTCTCCAAATACGCATTGGTATGCTGTTCTTCGATGATCAATGGCGATTGGGGACAGACTAAAAATGAGAAGGGATGTGTTTGGCGAATAGTTTCTTTATCGCCAAATACCGTTTGCAAAATTTCCAACAGCCAGGGAGTATATTTGGCTCTTGGCGAGGAGTCTTGCACATGTTTGGAGAAATTGCTGAAAATATGTCGCCAGTATTTAATGGACGCTGAAATCGATTCGTCCGCTCCACCGGGTTCAGCCATGGCCCAATAGACGCCGATCTCGTCCAGTGCATCAGAAAGGCGAGTGGCTTCCAACCAATCATTGTAGGTAGACGGTCGATGTTCACCTGTTTTGCGATCAATGATCGTAATGCCCTCTCCATCAGGCATGAGCGTGCAATCCCCGCTGTTCATGGGCAGATCCCATCCCGGGCGGCGAGCCCCCAGTGAGTATTTCTTTGGAGCTAGCCGGAGCGATTCTTCAACCAGATCACGCTGGAATCGCACGATTTTCGTATTTTCGTCAACATCAGCACCAGCAACTTTGAGGGTCTGACGTCCCTTGGCAGTTTCGACTCGAACACCCGTTTCAGCCAGTATCTTGAGCGTGCGCTCATGAACCTGCGCTTTTTCATTTTGAGAGAGAACTTGTAGCAAAGTTTCCAATAGATTTTCCTTTTACGAGAGTTCCTTATCTGCGGTTTTCAGAATACGTTTCAATTCAGCTTGTTGAGGCTCACTCAGTGGTTCAGGGTGATGATTCTTGAGAATCCAATCGGTTTTCTCTCTCGCTACCTCAATGGGGTTCCGGTAGCCGCCATCTTTTTCAGGGCTAAAGATCACTTCTGAATAACCAAGTTTACGCATATATTCTCTGGTATGGGGCTGACTAAGATAATGCCCTCTTTGGCCTACTGTTTGGATAATATCCAGCGCCATTTTTTCTGAGGTGGTATCGACCCCGCCCGCATTGGATCGAACGGTATGATAGATTTCTGCGTCGAGAACCAAACCTTCTGGATAAAGCAGTGTGCTGCCCTCCAGCAATCCCATTCCACTGCCGGTTTCGGCTCCACATAATGCACATAATAGGGAGGCCACACCGCCTCCCGCGGTTGATTCCCACCCTGGTTTTGAGGCGTGACCTCCAAAGGTCCCCGCCAGAGTTGGCACACCCCACATATGTGCTAACTCGACACCAGCGGCGTAAATGGCGGCTTCATGTCCGATATAGGCTCCCGTGCGGGGGTGAGTCCGACCAGGCATAAAGGAATGATACATTGGAGACCCAGGATAAGCCATCTGCATAAGCACCATGGCCGATACCATTTCCGCGTCTCCTACAGAAATCGTGCCTTCAATGGTCGCAGGGCCTGTTGAACCGGTATTGGGCATGGCCATAAAGCCCACCGGGATACCCGCCTCGGCGGCTACCAGGGCAGCATCCATACTTTCAGCATCCTGTGCCAATGGGGAAATGGTACAAATTAACAGAGAAAGCGGGGGGCGTGCCCGCATTGTTTCTTCATCTCCAGCCACGACCTTTGCCATCTCTACAGCGTAACGCGTTGTTATTTCCTCCACCACTGTTGGTGTTTGAACATGCTTGAGTGTATTGTTGAAGGATGCATCTAACTCGTGAAGAGAGGGAGTGGTGGGGTGGTCTTGTGCGCTGACCATTGGCCAGTAAAAACTGATCGACGATAAATAATCTGCGATCCGGGCGGATTTGGCGACATCATCTTTGATCGAAGAGCGCAATTCTCCTGTCACATAATCGATGGTTTTTGTGCCTGTGCCATCCGTAGCTTCATAAGTGACACCCTTTGACAGATCCAGGTCGAATGCTTCGGTGCGGCCTCCCATCGTGTAGTAGCGCGGTGCATGGGAAAGTGATTCAAGGATCACATCTGGTGATAATTTGACAAGTTTCTTATCGAAATCAACATTGGCGCCATGCTCGGCGTAGATCTTTAATGCGCGTTCTGATGGGCAGTGAACACCAGTCTTCTCAAGGATTTCAAAGGTATTCGATTTGAATTTATCCAGTTGCTCGTCGCTTAGAATTCGAATACGATATGCAGGAGCAATCGGCTCAATTAGGGGTGTTTGGCTGTACATGTCTCTCCGATCCTCGGTTATTCAGAATATAATTTAAGTAGATCCTGGTAACTATCTACTCTACGATCACGGTAAGGGAAAGAAAACAATTGCTTGGTTTCTTCGATAATGGATAGATCAACCGGACAGATCACGATCTCTTCCTGATCTTTGGACGCTAGATTCAAGACGCTTCCATCAGGGTCAGCGACAAAACTTTGCCCCCAGAAATTGATCCCGCTTTCTCCGTTGGGGCCAACCCCGGGTTCATTCGCGTGGGAAACTGGCAGAGCAATTGAAGGATCAACCTCGAAGCCCACCCGATTGACTGCTGCCAAAAAACAAGCATTGGCAACCGCATGCCCTCGCTGGACAATTTGCCAGGACTGGTCATATGTGGATTCTTCACTTCTTTTCGAGTATCCGATGGCAGTCGGGATAAAGATGATCTCGGCTCCTTTAAGCCCCAATAGCCTGGCTGCTTCAGGGTACCATTGGTCCCAGCATATCAGCACGCCAATATCTGCATATTTTGTTTTGAAAACCTTGTACCCAAGATCACCTGGGGTAAAGTAATATTTTTCGTAATAGTGAGGATCGTCGGGGATATGGTTTTTGCGATACTTTCCTAGGTAGCTTCCATCAGCATCAATGACAATAGCTGTATTGTGATAAATGCCCAAAGCGCGTTTTTCGAACAGGCTGGCAATAAGCACAATTTCTAGATCCTTTGCGAGTTTTCTAAGGATTTGAACAGTGGGGCTATTCTCGGATATTTCTTCAGCCAAGTCATAATGGCTGGAATCTTCTGATTGGCAGAAGTACAACGATTTGAATAACTCCTGGGTGCAGATGATCTGGGCGCCTTGTGAAGCTGCTTCCTTTATATTGCCAAGCGTCCTCTCGAAATTTTCCCGTACATCGTCTGTACAGGTCATCTGGATCAGGCCAAGATTAATAATTCTACTCATAGCACATTCCTGTTACGCATTTTTGGCCAGTGGCTGCTGCTGGGTGACACAATGCATCATGCCGCCCAGTTCGGATGTTGCCCAGGCCGGAATACCGATTATCTCTCGATCAGGGAAATGTTCAGCGATAATGCTCTTTGCGTTTTCATCGTTGACATCCCCATAAACGGGAACCAACACAATATTGTTTGCAATATAAAAGTTTGCGTAAGTTCCAAGAGAAAGTTTTGTGTCAAATGGTGGCCGGGTCGCTTCCACCAGAGTTGAGTACATTTCGTTCTTTGGTTTCGGGAGGCACACCGGGGTTAGTGATTTTCCTGACTCTGTTGAAGCCTCCCTCAATTCAGTCAGATGTTGTTTGAGGATCGGGTAAAAATTGTTGGATTCATCATCAGTCCAGGAATACAATACAGTGGATTCGTCTGTAAAGCG
>NZ_CEYOSI010000058.1:0-5738 GCF_982879505.1 Candidatus Desulfolinea nitratireducens | reverse complement strand
ATATGAAGATCGGTACTGCTGCCTACCAGATCACAAAATTCCCGGGAGGCGCCAGACAACCAGATGATGTGATCGATTCCCAGATAGTCTTTTATCGCTGTTTCGATTTCCGGCTGGCTTTTCTTTGGATTGCGATTCGGATTGATGATCGAACTGCGAGTGGCGAGCATCGTTCCTTTGCCGTTGACCTCGACAGCGCCTCCCTCCAGGGTGATGGGTGCATTGAACAATGGAAGTGATAGCGCCTGTGCAGTCTTTTCTGGTACCAGGCGATCTTTTTTATACGGTTCGCGTTCCCCCCAACCATTGAAGTTCCAGGCTGTGACGGCTAACTCACCCTGATCATTTACCAGAAAAATCGGGCCACAATCCCGCGCCCAGACATCATCGTTGGGAATGATTTGAATATCCAATTTTTTCTCATCCAAACCGTAATACTTTACCTGGCGGTGAAGGTGATCCCTGCGATGCTCATCCTTTACAACAATGTGGACAGTTTCGTATTCATGCAAAGCCACGGTCATCTCCAGCCAGAGATGTTCCAAATGCAATTGCGTATCCTCATGCGTATCATTATGCGGCCAGATCAGCCAGGTGCCCTCATGAGGTTCCCATTCGGCAGGCATGACATATCCAAGCTCCCGTGGAGTTTCGCCAGATAATTTGGTCATGTCAATTCCCTACCGTCCACCAATTCATAATCGATTCCTTAACCAACTAACACTTTATCGGCTTCCCTCAAGATTTCTTGAATACGCGTTTCTGCTCCCTGAGGCAGTGGTGGTGGGGTGTGAGTATTTAGAATTTCCTGCGCCTCGGCGTGCATAAGTTCCATCAGATCTTTATCGTATGGCGGCCATAGGGGGATGTATTCTTCTCGAGTATATTTCAGCGTTTCTCTCGCGGTAAGGAATTCACCGCCGACACCAACCCGCTTGATCAAATCTGCTTGTAAATGAGCTTCATCGACATTGATGGGGGTCAGCATCGTTTCCAATTGATGGATCAAGTGATTATCAAATACCATTTTCTCTAAAGATAAAATTTGTGCCGCGCCTAACAAACCGACGCTGTAAATCTCGTCCGCGCCAGCCAGATATGACAGTATTGTTCCTGAAACAGATTCATAACCATATTGAGCATCAATCTGTTTCGATTTTGTTGTAAGCCCTCTCAGATTGGCTGGGATATTATAAAACCGGGCTAAGTTGACCAAAGCAGTACTCATCCCATACCCATCTGCACTGCCACCATATCTGCCTGTTTGCATATCAAGTTGTGAGGCCTCAGAGCCATAAATGACCGGTGCTCCAGGGTTGGCACACTGAAGTAGAACCAGTCCGCTCAAGAACTCGATATTGTGCATCAATAGCGTGCCACCTAAAGTGACAGGAGAAGTGCCTCCGGCCAAGGGCATGGGAAAAACCATGACTGGGACATTGAGCTTTGCCAATTCGATGCAGGCCTCTGTCATGGGACCATCATGCATCAAAGGAGAAATTGTGCAATCTACAGCCGAAAAAATTGGACGGAAGATGTCGCTGCCTGTGGCTGCTTTAGCTAATTCGACCAGGAATGGCACTTGCTGCGCATTCAGGACTCCCGTGCGCACATGTTTGCTCGTCATGGTGAATGCCTGTGCAAAATGATAGATGGTGCGTAAGTGGGCAGGGATATCACTGGCAGATACGGTCACATTGACAATGTCAATTTTGTCCAGAGCGTCGGCAAAGAGCAACATTCTTCGGAGATCTTCAGCACAGGAATCGTGAATTTCACCGGTTTCAAGATCGATAGCCTGTGTTCCCTGGCTATCCGTTGTATGATGTGCACGTGTGCCATTTAATAGCAAATTGCGACCAGGATCTCTTGCCCCCAGGACAACATCTCGAGGTGCGCTTTTAATAGCCCATTCGACGAGTTCAGGGGGAATTGAAGCCCAGTTGCGGTCGTAGTCCACCTTGCAGCCCCTATCTTCCAAAATTTCCAGCGCTTTACGTGTTTTGAAGTCTATTCCCACATTTTGAAGTACATCCAAGCTATGTTCATGGATGCGCGTCACATCTTGCTCAGATAATGCTGGCCGCAGAGATAACATGATATTAGTTCACCCCTTCAATTCTTTATCGGCTGCTGCCAATATCTGATTGATTTCTTTCTGTACATCCGTGGAAGGTGGTTCTGGATGATGATTTTCGAGAATCCAGGCAACTTTTTCACGGGCATATTCCACTGGCTGGCGGTATTGTCCCACCGAATCTAATTGCTGCAAAATGGAACGTTTCATCGCAGTCCGCATATGCTTGCGTGTATGTTTCTGGCTCAAAAAATGGCCGCCTGGCTTGATGTTCGCAACGATATCAACGGCCAGGGTTTCAGGACTAACATCCAACGCAAGTAAGGAATGACGTGCCCTGTGATATATATCGGTATCTAGAATGATGGCTTCAGGATAGAGTAATGTATAGGTGTTTCGCAACCCAAGCCCAGTGACAATTTCGGCACCGGACAAACTCACCAGGAGGGGGTCTGTAGCAACTTCTGCAGCTGATTGCCAGCTCTGCAATTCGGGGCTTTCAGTCCCAAAAGCTCCGCCAAGAGCGGGCATCCCCCAGTGGTGGGCCATCTCTACAGGGGCGTAACGAACCCGAGCATCCAGAGGATAGCCAACATAAGCAGCAGTGCGAGGGTCTGCCCAGGCATGCAACATTGAATGAAAAACTGGTGCTCCCGGATTTGCCAACTGCATCAGCACGGTTGCGCTAATGATCTCTGCATCTCCCATGGCTAAAGCGCCTGCGTAAGTAGCTGGCGCAGTCGTGCCCATGGTGGGCATGGACATAATAACAATCGGGATACCAGCTTCTCCCAATACCAATGCACCTTCAATTGCTTCTTTATCCTGTACCAGAGGGGCTATCGTGCAAACGATCAGAGAAATGGGTGGACGTTTTCTCACTTCATCCAGGCTGCCGCGTAAGACAGTCGCCATTTCAACCCCGTAGCGGCAAAGCTCCTCGCCCATCATGGTCACGCTCTGATAATGCTTGGTATTGTTTCTCCAGGTTACATCCATTTCATGAATTGGGGAGGTAACCCCACAATCCTGAGCACTGACCATTGTCCAACTAAATGACATGGATGATAAAAAGTCGTTGATACGGGCCATCATGCCTACATCAGATAGCTTGGAAGCACGGCGCTGCCCAGTTTTGAAATCAATAACTTCATGTCCACAACCATCATTGGTGAAGAAAGATACGCCATCTTGCAGTTCTAAATCAAACTCTGGATTACGCGCTCCCAAGGTAAAGTAGCGAGGCACAGTAGTCATTGCTTTGAAAACCAAATCACGGGAAATTTTTACGACTTGCGAATCTCGATCCACATCTGCACCATGGTCAGCAAAGATAGCTAACGCTTTTTCAGATGGAAATTGGACCCCAGTCTTCTCCAGAATATTTAGGGTTGCTTCCTGGAGGTTGGTTAGTTGCTTATCGTCCAAAAAGTTCAACTTATATGGCGTTTTGATCGGTTCAATGATATTAAACTCAGAAGACATCTAACTCCTTTTCCTTTCGAGGTGATTTTTATATTATTCGACTTTGCCTAGAACTTTATAGGGATCCAGGGCGTCGCGCAGTCCATCGCCAATATAGTTCACGGAGATGATCGTTAAGAAAATCATCAAACCAGGGAAAATCGCCAGCCAAGGATAGGTGATTAAATGTTCCTGGGCATTGTTAAGCATATTCCCCCAGCTTGGTGTAGGTGGCATAATCCCAAATCCTAAAAATGATAGACCTGATTCCTCCATAATGGCATATCCTACGCCCAGAGTGGATTCGACAATAATTGGCCCAAAACCATTTGGCAGAATTTCTTTTAGTACTATCCTCGGAGCAGAGGCGCCTAAGGCTTGCGCAGCTTTCACGTATTCCATCTCACGAACAGTCAGGAATACTGCCCGCACCAAGCGGGCGACGGTTGGCCAGGAAAGCGCTCCAAGGACCACAGCAATGGTCATCACACTATTGCCTTTTACAAAGGGCAGATCGGTTTCACGCAAGATGGCGCTTAATAGAATTAAGAACATCAGCGAAGGAATAGAGAGCGTCGCATCAATGATTCTCATGAGTACGTTGTCTATCCACCCGCCATAATAACCGGCAATGGAACCAACAGGAACACCAATACTTAAAGTTATACTGACAACCATCAAGCCAACTAACATAGATACCCTTCCTCCATAGAGAGTCCGGGTCAGGAGATCTCTCCCTAATCCATCGGTGCCAAAAGGGTGCTCCAGGGAAGGCGCCTGGTATCTATTCTTGATATCCGATACTTCAGGATCATAGGGGGAAAGATTTGCAAAAACCGCCGCTAATATTAATAGGATCAGTAGGATTGACCCAACCATAGCGCCTGGGTGGCGTCGAAAACGCTTCCAGGCCAGGGTCCCCATTGTTTCCGGAGGCCTGCTCACCTCGCCAATAATATTGAGTGTTTTTTCGTTGCTATTCATAATTGTTTGTTGTTTCTCTCGATCAGCTATAGCGAACTCGTGGGTCTAGGTATGCGTAGGCAATATCGGCCAATAAATTGCTTATCACTACTATACCAGCGCCAATGATCAAGATCGCCAGCAGGATTGGGTAATCTCTACCTGTGGCGGCGGTATAGAATAAACGGCCCATTCCCGGCCAGGAGAAGAGCAGTTCTACATAAAGGGAGCCAGTAAATATATAAGGAAAATCCAAGGCAAACATTGTTACCAGGGGGATAAGTGCATTTTTGAGGGCGTGTTTGTAGAGCACTTTGCGCTCGATTTGCCCCTTTGCACGCGCCGTCCGAATGTAATCTTGATTGATCACTTCAAGCATGCTGGAGCGCAGAAAGCGCGAATACCAGGCTACCCAGCCCACCAGTCCCATCGTAACAGGCAGGATCAGATGCCTGACCCTGTCCCAAATGGAGTCCCAAAAGGAGAACTCTTCTCCCAGGGTAAACATGCCGCCAGAAGGTAAAAGGGATTCGCCAGTTAGCGGATTGTTTAAGATAGCGTAAAAGAACAGGATTAAAAGGAGACCCAGCCAGAATTCAGGGATGGCCTGCCCCATAAAAGAAAGTGTTGTGGCTGTAATATCAAAACCAGAATATTGCTTGATCGCTGATGTGATGCCGATGGGAATAGCGACGATCCCGGTGAAGAGCAATGTGAAGAACATCAGGTAGACCGTGTTCGGCAACCGATCTGCAATTTGATCTAATACAGGTTCACGGTTCTTGTATGAAAAACCAAAATCACCGCGCAGGATACCTCTCCGGGTTCCATAACCATCCAAATCTCCGTCCCCGTCCTCATCAATCTTCATCCAGTCGTTTCCTGCCAACCAGACTATATATTGAACGGGTAGGGGCTTATCCAGACCAAATGAGCGCCTGATCGCTTCTTTCTTCTCCTCAGGCATCCGATTTGTTCGACTGTAGGCGCTCATTGGCCCACCTGGAGCGATGTTGACCAGCGCAAAAAGAACAATGCTAACCAAAAGCAACATCGGGATTGCCTGCAGCAGGCGGCGTACGATATAGGTACCCATAAAATACTCCTTGTCAGTTATTCAAGGGATGGGTTCAAATCTTGAACCCATCCCTCTGACATACTCGATATTACTGTTCTTAATTATTATATTATTTGAGGGTCCAATCAGCTATGTTCCAGGTCACGGGGTCATTTG
>NZ_CEYOSI010000057.1:0-17803 GCF_982879505.1 Candidatus Desulfolinea nitratireducens | reverse complement strand
GACCAATCAAAGCACCTTTCATCATCTACCTCCTCAAAAAAAGTACATTGTAAAGCTTAGTTTATTCCTATTTATTCTTCACAGAACACACGTGGCTGCTACAAGGTCCAATACCTTAGAAAAATCTTTACTCGAAGGGGCAATTTTTCGGAATATGCAGTCCGCCTGCGGCGGGGATAGAAATTTTGAAGATTTTGCGAAATTTATCTCTGTCATTGCGAGCTGCTTTTGCAAAGCAATCTCCCCTCCTCAAGAAGGAGATTGCTTCGGCGATAGAACTGCCTTGCAATGACGTGGTAATAAGGGTGGAATAAAGCCACTCATCTTATTGAAACTTACTCAATCACGATGCTGAACCAGTACGCGACCGCGCCCTGCTTCCAACTGACATGGATATCGATGACATATTCGCCGGGAGGAACCGCCGGAGACCAATCGATAATCTCAGCTGGAGACAGGCTCTCTGAAAAGATGGTTTCCCCAAAGAGTTCTTCACTGATCGAAATCTTGACTTCGTTGGGGAGAGGGGTATCAAATTGAAAACGGATCGGAGCGTTTGCGGGCAGGTGGGTTGTCTCATCAAAATAGGGTTCAATTGTATCCACGCAAATCGTAGCCCCGACGCCTTGATCCCAGCAATAGGAACTCTGAAAACCGTCCACCAGATCACCATCTGCCACCAGATAGACAAGCGGTGGGGAATCAAGATTGCCCCCGCAACTTGCCAAAAATATAACAGTCAGAACGATGAGCAATATCAGTTTTTTTGACATATTTTACTCCTGTGTTTCATCCATAAAGCTACTGGGAGCGATCTGCTCGTAGTGCCAATATTGACATAAGGAAGAGAAGTACCCCAATCACGATCATGCCACCCACAAAAAACACGGAAATAAAACCTGAGCGATAAGGGTTTTCTGAGAGAATCGTCGGGAGTTGGGCTGCGCCTGCGGCAATCGGCCAGAATAAACCCAAAAAGATATGGATGACAAACCCTCGGCGTAACTGGCGGCCAAGCCAGAACAAGCCCAATCCCTGTAAAGCAAAGATCCCCGCAATCACATAGGCCAGAACAAATACCGGCACTCCCGCTTTGGCAGGTTCACCCGTCGCAAAATCTTCCAGGGTGTGGGGAAGCGCAAAAAGGAACAGCAGAAGGGACAAGGTTACCACGCTCTTGTCCCAGGATATTCTTTTTACGTTGTTTCCAGTCATATTCTATTATCCCTTCTTTGCTGCTTGATTGGGCTGGGTTTTTTCTTTTGTGGATGAGACAGCCTTCTCCAGAATTTCAAGAAATTCATCCAAGGGTACGCGGTGGATCCGTGCCGCCCATTCGACTGTGACCGCTTTGGCAGCCAGCGCGCGGATGGAGTAACGACCGACTCTTTTGATCCCAAAGACTTCCATCACATCGGCGATATCACCATATTCCTTGAGAATATCTGCGACCTTTGTATTTTTGGTTATTTTCATTTTTTATTTTCTCCTAAATGGAAAACGCCATCTGTCAGGGAAAAAGATGGCGTTTGTGGACAGGGTATCAGTTCTTGGACTAAACCGGACTAATTTTACCTGATTGTAACATAATACATCTTATGTTAGAATATTTAGGCATACCTAAATATTATTTTAGCAGCAAGGAGTAAGATGAATTCCAAATTATCAAGAAGAGATTTTCTCAAATTAGGCGGCGTGGCCCTTGCCGGTGCAGCTGGCATGGGATCAATCAAATCCAAAAATGTATCAGCATCCACCAAAACACCTATGCCGCAGATACCGCATAGCGACGACTTTGGCCCGGGCGTTGTCGGCGAAGTCGATCACAAAGCAAATCGTTTTAATCCAACCGACCTGCTAAGCGATTTTGACTACGGCGTGGTGTCCACTCTCCCGAACGGCCAAACCCTGCGTGAATATGAAATTCTCGCGGCCAATCAAAATATTGAAGTCGTGCCCGGGATCGAATTCCCAGCCTGGACATATAACGGGCGCATCCCCGGCCCAACCATCCGCTGCACCGAAGGAGACCGGATCCGGATCAACTTCATCAACGGCAGTGATCATCCACACTCCATGCACTTCCACGGCGTCCATCCTGTAGAAATGGATGGGGTCCCGGGAACAGGCCCGGGCGGGTCCGTTGCGCCGGGGGGATCATTCGTCTACGAATTTGACGCCGATCCCTTCGGTATCCATCTCTATCACTGCCATGTTTTCCCGCTGGCCCGGCATGTTGCCAAAGGTCTCTATGGCGCTTTTATTGTCGACCCAAAAGGTGGCCGCCCCCCGGTTGACCAAGAAATGATCATGGTCATGCATGGCTTCGACATTGACTTTGACAATACAAACGACTTTTATGCCGTCAATGGGATTCCTTTCCATTATCAAATAAATCCCATCCAGATCAAGGTGAACGAAACCGTGCGCATTTACCTGGTCAATATTCTGGAGTTCGACCTGATCAACTCCTTCCACTTACATGCCAATTTTTTCAACTACTACCCCACGGGAACAAGCCTGACGCCCGCTGAATTTACCGACACCATCATGCAAACCCAGGCCCAGCGCGGGATTATTGAGTTCAGCTATAAATTCCCCGGCATGTACATGTTCCATGCCCACAATACCGAATTTGCAGAATTGGGCTGGACCGGCATGTTCGAAGTTATCCCTTAAAGGTGTGATATGACTGAAGAAAAAACAAACCGATTCACCATCCGAACCTTTGGCCTGCTACTGCTTCCGATCATTCTTTTGGCCGGAGTGATCTTCCTATTTCTTAGCACCGGTGGCGGGCTGGATCTTAAATCCGCAGCACCGGTTGAAGACCTGAATATTGAACGTTACACCCTCAGCCCATCCGAGATCGAAATCTACGTCCGCAATGCCGGGCCGGAAGCGCTCAATATCTCGACCCTCATCATCAATGACGCCGTCTGGCCCTTTAGCGTTTCTCCCAGCAATACAATTCCACGTCTCGGCCAAGGCACGATCCACCTTGAGTATCCCTGGGTATATGGCGAGGCCTATGGCATCACCCTTTTCACATCCAACGCAGTTGCCTTTGATGTAGAGATCCCGGTCGCATTCAGTACACCCAAACCAAGCAGCAGCACTTTCTGGAGCTTTGCGCTGATCGGCTTGTACGTTGGCGTCATTCCGGTTTTCCTGGGCATCTTCTGGTTCCCGGCTCTGCGCCTGCTTAGCCGACGCTGGATGATATTTTTAATGGCCATCACTGCCGGGTTGCTGATCTTTCTGGGCCTGGATACGCTGATTGAAGCCTTGGAAAATGCGGCGCATGCACCCGGTTCATTTCAGGGGACTGGCCTGGTCGGCATCGGCGCGGTGGCAACCTTCCTGCTCCTGGATGCTATCTCCAAAAAAGAAAGTCGCACCGGACGTAACGAATCCGAAAAACGTCTCTCTCTGGCCTATATGATCGCAATCGGGATCGGTATCCATAACCTTGGCGAAGGACTCGCCATCGGAGCGGCCTATAATATTGGAGAGATCGCTTTGGGCACATTTTTGGTGGTGGGTTTTATCATCCAGAATATCACCGAGGGATTGGGCATCATTGCCCCCGTCCTGCGCGACAGACCTGACATCCGCTCACTGATATGGTTGGGATTGATCGGCGGGGCGCCAGCTATTTTGGGTGCATGGATTGGCGGTTTTTCACCTTCTCCAACACTGGCAACATTATTCCTGGCTGTTGGCACAGGAGCCATTTTCGAAGTTGTCTATGAAATTGCCAAATTAATTCAGAAGGATACGGATAAGCAACCGATGCCGATGACCGTTTTCTCAGGAGTACTGACGGGGATGATGCTACTCTGGGTGACTGGATTGCTGATTAAGTAATGAAAACAATGACCAAAGGCATTTCTCAATCCACGCAGGATTATCTGAAAAATATCTACGAACTGACCGAGCAGGGTGCCTCTGCCAGCACCAACGACCTGGCAACCCGGCTGGGGATCGCACCGGCCTCGGTCACCGGTATGGTGCAGAAATTAGCTTCTGCAACCCCTCCTTTGGTTGACTACCGCAAACACCAGGGGGCAACGCTTACCAAAGAAGGTCAACGCGCCGCACTGGAAATTATCCGCCATCATCGCCTGCTGGAAACCTGGTTGGTGCAGACGCTGGGATTTTCCTGGGACGAAGTCCACGAGGAGGCCTGTCGTCTCGAACATGTCATCTCGGAAGACTTCGAAACCCGAATGGCAGCCGCTCTCGGACATCCCACTCGTGACCCACATGGAGAACTTATCCCGGGTGCCGATCTGCAAATGCCCGACGATGACAGCACACCGCTTTCATCACTGCGCCCACCACAGGATGCGACCATCATCCGCGTGAATGCCATTGATCCCGCTTTATTGCGTCACCTGGATGAGCTCGGGCTTATTCCCGGTGCAGATCTATCGATCAGCGCCCACTCTCCCTTCGACGGAAATATAAGTATCAAAGTTGACGACCGTGAATTTGTGGTTGGGCCAGCGATCAGCAATAACATCTTTGTAGAAATAGGCGGTTGAATATTGGTTATGATCGTCCCGCAGGTTCATGTTGCTCAAGGACCTGAAAAATGAGAACCTGCGGGACGTTTTACCAAGATAAAATTAACGAACTATAGCGGTAATCAAGAGTAGCAGCGACGTACGTCGCTTTTTTAAGAGAGGTGAATAGGAGATACGATGACACATCCACTGGTCACACAATTACGTTTTGCCCGCAGCGAGTTGATGCGGGGTCTGGAAGGGTTGACCACTGAGGAGGCTGAACACCGCTTTATGCCGATGAATTCCATCAGCTGGATGGTGGGACATCTGGCGAATCAGGAGCACGGTTATTGGATTAAATTGGCACAGGGGAAAAATATTGCGCCAGATCTAAATAATCTGGTTGGATACGGTAAACCTGCCAGCACACCCCCCTGGGATGAAATCCTGGAAACCTGGCAGCAGATCATCGCGGCAACGGATGAATACCTGGATACGATCACTGCAGCTGATTTGGATCAAAAATACGCCTGGAGAGATAAAGAGTGGCAGGAAGATATTGGCACATTGCTCTTACGGATCATCTTCCATTATTGGTATCATATTGGGGAGATCCAGGCTGTACGTCAGAATCACGGGCATACCACCCTGCCGGACTTTGTTGGGGATGATATGAGCAGCGTAAAGTATTGAGCAGAAAGATTTCCAGCAGGATCGCACCCAAACAGAAAATGCAAGCATTCGCTCAGCGAATAATTAACCAAACCCCGAAAAGCAACACACCGATCCCGGCCAACCGGGTCAGGCTGAGCGGACGTAACTCTGCGCCAAGTATCCCAAATTGATCCAGTAATGCGCCGACAATGAACTGCGAAGCAATCAGGATCGTCAGGGTGGTAACCAACCCCAGGCGGGGAGTGCTGTATCCGATTGTGCCAACGATGATCAGGCCGAGCACGCCAGCAGTTAAGGCGTACCAGGGGACACTCCTCCAGGCTGAGAGATTTCCATCCCGGCTAAGGAGCATCGCAAGACCGATCAATAAGCCGCCAGTCCCATAGGTAATAAAGACGCTTTCGAGGGTGCCAATACTCTTATCCATCATGCCCATAAATTGAGCCTGTAAAGTTATGGCAATACCGCCGATCCCGGCAAGGATGATCACAGGAATAAGGTTGGTCATTTGGAGATACCTTTCTTTTCTGGATACCAGATTATTAGTGACTGATCGTCTTTGAGAAAAGATGGATCACAATCACACCAGCTACGATCAACCCCATCCCGATAATGGCAGGTAAATCCGGGATTTCCTTATAAAAAATTGCCCCAAGAATAGCGATCAAAACAATGCCGATGCCAGACCAGATTGCGTATGTGATCCCGATTGGTATCGTTCGTAGCACCAGAGTCATAAAATAAAAAGCCACCCCATATCCAATGACAACAATCATGCTGGGAATCAGTTTAGTAAATTCTTCTGAGGCCTTTAATGCGCCCGTTGCTACCATTTCTGCTGCGATTGCCAGGGCCAGATAAAAATATGCCATATTTCTCTCTTTTCAATTTGATATCCATCCTAAAAATATCCCGTAGTGGCGACTTTAGTCGCTCTTTACGGCTGAAGCCGTTACTACAAAAGAATTTCAGGATAGGTTCTTATGCCAGAATTTCATTTTTACTTAATTCAGGTTTTCCCAACTGACAATATATTCGGTCAGCTCATCGGGAGTTTTGTCGAATTCATCCTCCATGACCCATTTTCCTCCCAGGCCCAACTCTTTCGCCGTCAACTCAAAGTGACACATGGCAATGCCCATATCCAGGCGCTGCAGGTCACACAGATCAAGAATCCGCTTGATCAGGTCCCTGCGATAACCGGGCGTACGCTGCAAATAGAAGCGCCAGAACTGATTATGCTTGAGGATCCGCCAGGGCTGCTTGTTGGAAGCTGAAGGTCCCACGCGCACCATTTCCAGCGCGGTGGCATATTCTGCAGCTTCGCTTTGCGATAAGGGCATTTCCAGATTGATGTTGGCGAAGAGCCTTTCCCAGGGCAGACGCCGATCAGAGCCTGCGGTTCGGCTGGCCACTCCCTGACGTTCTTGTCCGGAGACGATATATTCACCCAACGAAGTTACTGCTGGCATGGTCTCATTGGTAGATAAATTTATTTTTTTGGCAAATCTGCTTTTGGTAAATGTGCCGCCCAGCCAACAAGTCCCCAGATCGAGGCTGGTGGCAACCAGGATGATGGATTCCATCAGGTACCCGAAGTCTTCAAGATCATATTCTGCCGGGCTCATCGCGCCCACGATAAAGGCAGACGGATTTTTGATGAAGCCATAGGTCCCCAGCCCACGCAGGGATTTACTATCCATTTCAGTGGCGGCCAGCAAGTCAAAGCGCGGACGCGTTCCGAAGGGCCCGGGTGGCAACGCCTCGATATAGGCCTGAAGTTGCTCCCGTTTCCAGGCCTTGACCGGTTCCCGGCTGTAGTCCCGGCATGAAAAGCGCTGTCTGATAATTTCTGTGGTGGGATCATTAAATTTCAACATGCTGACGGGCGTCCTTTTACAATTAATCCAGCAAGATTAAGCTTCGGCCAGTTTTTGCCCCAAATTGAAGGCGCGCTTCATCAGTTCAGGATCTTTCTCCGCATCCCCGACCCCATCTGCTGTGCCATGGACGATTCCAACGATCTTCGCCCCAATATAGCGGAAGGTATCCTCGAGGGTGCGGATCGCGTTGATCCCGCCGGAATTATGCAAATCTGTATCACCATAGGTCAGGATGATGCCGATCTCCTTGCCGCCCAGACTATTGCCCTGCTCCGTTTCGAGGGCATATAAACGGTCAATTACCGCCTTGGCCTGGGCATTGATCGTGAAATAATAGATCGGGCTGGCAAGGACAATCGCATCCGCTTTCTCCAGCAATGGATAGACCTTCTGCATATCATCCTTGACGATGCATACACCGGTCTCCTGACAGACATCACAGGCATCGCAGGGCTGGATGTTCATATCATGGATCGACAGGCACTCAACATCGGCGCCCATTTCTTTGGCTCCGCCCACCAATTGATCGGCCAATGCATTGCTATTTCCATTTTCACGCGGGCTGCTTTTCAAAACCAATATCTGCTTGCTCATAGTACCCCTCTATCCTGAAAGAAAAAAGAAAAATGCACCCGTCCCGCAAACAAGCAAGCTGACCAGGGCAATAGCGATAAGGATCAAACGGGAACCGCCTCCACCCATCTGGATCGCAGATTTTTGCTGGGAGAGCGGTTTCGATTTTCGGAGCTCGGTCTCATCCCAAACAGGCCTTGCCTCCGGATGGGAGGGGTGCAATCTGCTCTCAAAATCGGGCATCTCCGAGATGACCCCCAGCTTCTTGAGCATGGACATGCCTTTCTCCAAATTGATGCGCTGCTCTTGAGTCATCTGACTCAATCCACTGACATGCTTCCCGTCCACAAGGACATTGGTGGAAGCGGCTTTGATGATATTGCTGACCACATCCCCCTGAAAGATATCGGGGATGCCGTCCTGATTTTCATCCTTGAAGGCCGCCATCAACTGCTCGTAGGCCTGCCGCTCAGTGGCGGGCATTTCGGCGATATCATGATAGGTCTTGCCGTTGAATTCGATTTTGGGCATGAGCTTCTCCTTTTTTAGCAGGGACTTTATCTTACTGGCTTTCTCAAGAAAAAGCAAAAACCTTCCGAGACTTCCCCCTCGGTAGGTTTTTTTGATCCTTTCAAAAAAGGTGACTGTCATCTTTGAGATGACAGTCACCTTCCCATACCCCACTCGGATGCGGGCCTGTGCGGCAAAATCGTTATGGGTCTTGCTATTGATGGCTTTATCTTAACGGCTTCCCCAATGAATACAATCTTCCCAATCTTATTTCTTTCTCTTTGACATCCTAAAGTTATTACATCTGTCATATTCCATTTTCTGAATATGTCGTAGAATATATTCGAGAGTTCGAATATGAAACAACCAATAACACTCTACACACAAATTAGCAACCTGCTAACAACCATAGGTAATCCTGTGCGCGTGCAGATATTGCTCGCCATCGGCACAGGAGAGGCCTGCGTATGCCATCTCGAGTCCTTACTGGAGTTGCGGCAGGCTTATATTTCACAACAATTAATGATTCTGCGAAAGCAAAAAATCATCAATTCGCGGCGTGAAGGTAAATATGTTTATTACCAACTTCTAAACCCCGAAATAGTGGGGATTATCCAGAAAGCGGGTGAGATTGCCGGCGTACAAGACGATACACTTGCCATTCAAAATCCTTCCAACTGCAAATGCCCAAAATGCAAGATGGAAGAAAATATCACCTCCAGGAATTCATCGGATAGAGGAAAAGAGTAAGAGGATTTTATGGATATAGTAGGATATTCCCTGCAACTCATCAACAGCGGTCTCGGCAACCTGGCTGCATATTTGGCAGCACATGTACTTTTGTGCCTGCTGCCGGCTTTTTACATCGCCGGAGCGATGACAGCCCTGATCCCAAAAGAAACAGTCACCCGTTATCTGGGGCGGAACACCCCCAAGTTCATTTCATACCCCGCAGCTGCCGCAGCGGGTTTCCTGCTGGCAGTCTGCTCCTGTACAGTCATTCCGCTTTTCGCAGGTATCTACAAAAAAGGTGCTGGTCTTGGACCTGCGATCACCTTCCTCTTTGTCGCGCCTGCGGTCAATATCCTGGCCTTATCGTATACCGGCACCGTCCTTGGCATGGACCTGGCTATCGCCCGTTTATTGCTCTCCCTGACCTTTGGGGTTGGTGTGGGCATTATCATGGCACTTATTTTCCGCAAGGAAGACGCCGAGCATGACAAGGCTACCGATGCATTGTTCGCCGGGCAGGCTGCCATGCGTCCCACAGCGATCATATTCTTATTGGTTTTGGTCACCCTGCTCATCACTGGCACCTTTCAGATCAACTTTCTCAAGCAGACCTTTGCGGAGATTTCCCTGCCTGTCCAGGGTATCGACACCTTCCAGGATTTTCTATCCCGTTTGGTCCCCTTCGATCCGTCCCGGGGAGAAGAGGGGGTGACAGCCCAGGGCGCCACCCTGATCGGGATGTTGATCCTGATCGGATTGACATCCTGGAAAGGCGTTGACCATATCCATGAAGGTTTCAATATCTGGACCTGGATTTCCACCGGATTGGTCGGTCTAACCTTGCTCATCGCTGCCCTTGGCATGGCTCCACACAGTGATGGGTTGACTTTGCTCCTGACGGGCAAGTTTTTCGGGGTACTACTATCTGTTGTCATACTGGGTTGGATGATTAAAACCCAATTGACTGAAGCAGAAACACGCGATTTCCTGTGGGAGTCATGGAAGTTCGTCAAGCAGATTTTCCCGCTCTTGATCGCAGGTGTTTTTGCCGTTGGCATCATCCGTGAATTGATCAAACCCGAGTGGATCCAGGCTGTTGCCGGGCAAAACACGGTCTTGGGAAATTTTATCGGCGTAGTCTTCGGCGTATTCATGTATTTCCCCACGCTGGTCGAAGTGCCGATTGCGCAAATGTTCCTCGCACTGGGTATGCATCGCGGCCCCTTGTTGGCTTACCTGATCTCAGACCCCGAACTCAGCCTGCAAAGTATCCTGATCACGGCTGCCATTATCGGGAAGACCAAAGCCTGGACTTACGTGGGCTGGGTAGCACTCTTCAGCACGCTTGCTGGACTCCTTTATGGGCTTTGGGTGGACGGAACGGGTCTTGGTTTTGTTGCACTCTATCTGGCAGTTTTTCTGATCGCTTTATCTGGGATCATGTGGCTGGTCAATCGCAAGAGCGAAAAGACCGCTTTAGCTGCATAAAATGTACACTAATTAATTATGGAGAAACCTATGCTCACAATCAAAGTTCTTGGCTCAGGATGCGCAAATTGCAAACGCGTTGAGCAAATAACCCGCAAGGTGGTTACTGAAATGGCATTGGATGCGGAAGTCATTAAAGTGACCGATTACAACGATATCATGGAATACAATCTGCTCTCCACGCCGGGACTGGTTATCAACGAGACTGTTGTCTGCGCTGGACGCATTCCAACTCCTGCGGAAGTGACCACCTGGCTGACAGATGCGCTGGAGATCGCCTGATATTGAATGCCTTTCTTTAGACCAGAAAGTTTCAGTAAGAAATCAAAAGGTTTCAGTAGAGTGACTAAAAAGTTTCAGTAAGAAACAAAAAAGTTTCAGTAAGGAAATTCAATAAGCCACCAAGGAATTTCAATAAGCCACCGTGGATTTTGGGAAATCCACGGTGGCTTATTGAAAAAGTCCCTTTTTGACACTGCTCTAGCCGCCGTCCTCGGCGGCGGGGACGCCGCCGGGAGCACTTATGCAAGAGGTCTATTGGATATCTGGAAGGGGTTGAAACGAGCCTAGAGGCGTTTGAAAAGATGTATAGATATGTTTCCAAAGATGTATAGGCATGTTTTGAAAGATGTTTAGATAAGTTTCTAAGGATATCCTAAGAGGGTTTACCACCAAGATCGTGATAGGTCTTGCTAAGGGATTGAGCGGGGCTAAAGCCACCTGCTCAGTGCATGAAAGTCCGTTGGACTGGGTTCTAGCCCGGCAGGGCTTCCATGAATTGAGCAGGGGATTAATCCCCGTGCGATGCTCCAAAAAAGGAAAAGCCTTCCAAGACTTGGGTGATCCTGGAAGGCCTTTTTTGATTCTATCACCTGCCAAACGCTGGCCTTCCAGGTTGGTTCTCGACAGTTTCAGTAGTGAGACCAGAATGTTTCAGTAGAGAAACTAAAAAGTTTCAGTAAGAAACCAAAAAGTTTCAGTAAGAAACAAAAAAGTTTCAATAAGAAACAAAAAAGTTTCAGTAAGGAAATTCAATAAGCCACCAAGTATTTTAAAAACAGACAGTTGGACGATTGCCCAACCATCTGTTTTCGTAAAAATCTGTAGGGCTAATCCGCTACGGGGACTTCAGTCTGGTCATCGGGATGCTCATGGTGCCAGATTTCGATCATCTCGGCGAGGTCCTTGTAGATATTGTCGTTAAATTGGATTGCTTTCTTCTCCATTATTCAATATGTTCAAATTTACTAGGGGGCAGGTTACGAAACTCAGATATTTTACCGTTCAAAGTTTCTATGGTTTCTGTAATCAGCCAATCCATACTCATAAATTCGGCAAAAATCCTATTGAAAAGGTGTTTCCCTATACCTATTTTGGCAGGAGGATTATGAGGAGGCTGTGGTTTTTCGATAAAAAGATAAGGTTCTTCTTTTTCATGTAAAAATTCAACACCAAAACCCATAGATTCAATTTTTTTCTGTACTACGCCAGTATCTAACACAACACCAAGAATCAACTCTCCTGTACAAAAGAGATATAAAGTTTCAGGATCAACAATTGATAATGTGGGGGGAAAGTATACTAAATCCTTATAAACGTATTTGTTGACTTGTCCCACAATAAATTCCCCAACGCAATGCTTTGCGATTTTCTCAATAAGCCCCCGTACTTTCTCAATAGTAGGATTAGAAATAGAAAAATAATATAGTCCTTTTTCTATTTCCCTATAGCATTTCCCCTGCACTCGACCACTCTGAAGAACAGCATTTACTTCATCAACAAAAAAAACACCTTTTGTTGTAGTTGCAAGTCTTGTAAATGGGGTATCTAATCCGTATAGTGTATCCGTGTAATCCCTATCAAGATAATTTAATATTTTTTGTATCTTTTCAGCTTGTCTTAATTCTCTCTTATTACCTCGTTTTTGAGATTTTATTTCAAATATAAGAGGAGGGGCGGTGCTAGGAATAGCGTTATGAAACACAGTAATATCGCCATGCCGCATACAATTGCTTAGATCGTTAAGAAGAGCCAATGTATCTGGTCTCTTTTGAATTGCTCTAAATATTTTCCTTTCGCGTTTCGCCCCTTTTTTTCCAGAAATAAAACCAGGAGATTCTTTTTTCAAACCAAGTGGCTTTAGGCTCCATCGATCAATGAGTGAAAATGCAAGAGCATCTCCTACCCAACGAAAGATTATCAATATATCTTGATAGCTTTTAATCTGACTTTGAAAAATTTCAATATTTATTTTTGTCTCTCGAACTTTACTCTTAATTAGGCAAATTTCCGGTGAGCCCAAGATGGCTTTTAACTCTTTAATTCTTTTACGGTTTTGCCTAATTTGTCGTTCTACATAGGATATTCTTTTTATTAATATTTCTTGTATTTCTAAGAATTCGTTAGCATGCTTAAAGGGATCGTCTTTAATTATATTTACCAAGCTGAATAATTTTAGCAGAGTGCTTTTGTAATACACTAACATGCATATCCTATTAATTAGACGGCAGCCCCCTGCTGCCGCCTTCTCTTTTATTTGATTCTGCGAGGCGCTTCTTTTGCGCCGAAGCAGTCTTATGTTCGAGGAGATTGCTTCGCTCCGCTCGCACAAGTGCCCTTCAGGGTAAATTCAGTTTTATAGTTTAGCAAATCTAGAAACCACCACCGCCGCATTCGGCAGAGTTATTAATCATCAGGAAGTAATTTCTCCAGAGCCTTCAAAAGTTCTGGCACGCTAACTGTTGCAGCATGCCAAACCCGATCAGTCATAATTGTCCCGTAATCATGCGCCAAGACATTTCGTTGGCCGATAATTTGTGCCCACGGAATATCAGCGTGGGATTCCTGAAATTCTCCAGAAATATGATTTGCCGCTTCGCCAATGACCGTCAATTGCCGTTCTATCGCATAGCGTAGTTGCTTGTTTTTCTCAAATTTTGCGTGAGAGATACCTTTCATAAATTCTGTAATCTCACGAGCAGCTTCACGCATATCCCAGAGATACGTTAAATTTTGCTTTTCAATCGGCATAAAGCACCTGTGCTGTTTTCAGAATTTCTTCACGTCTATAAGGATTACGCAAGCTGTCTTTTTCAACCACGTCAACTGGGCGTCCATAAATATCTTCTAACTCGATTTGCATTTGGGCAATCTCAAAGAGTCCGATTTCTGCTTTTTTTGCAAAGACGACCAAAACATCTATGTCACTTTGCGCGTTGAAATCATCACGCAAAATAGAGCCAAAGAGGGAGAACTCTACGATTTCCCAACGTTGGCAAAATGCTATAATTTTTTCTTTAGGGACGGAGATTTTTTCTTTTTTCATATTAACCTCGCGGAAAAATTATAGCATGAACCCAACCAAAAAAGGCGGCAGCCCCTTGCTGCCGCCTTCTCTATTCTATGATTCTGCGAGGCGCTTCTTTTGCGCCGAAACAGTCTTATGTTCGAGGAGATTGCTTCGCTCCGCTTGCACAAGTGCCCTTCAAGGTAAATTCAGTTTTATAGTTTAGCAAATCTAGAAACCACCACCGCCGCGTTCGGAAGGGTGGCCTTATCACCGGTTTTCATCTCGGCGGGAATCGGGCTGGCCTTCTTTGGCGCGCTCTGGTAAATAAAGATCGGGGTATCCTTCTCCGCAAATTTGAGCGGCAGATAGGCCTGGCCGGTTAAGTAGCCCTGCGCATCGACGGCGCAGGAGGTCACCCAACCGATGACCTTGCCACGTTTATCCAGGACGGGATCGCCGTTATGGGCCATCCGAACACCCTTCTCGGTGAAGGTGAATCTCGCCACAACGCCCTTTCGTTCTTTCTCATTGGCGAGATAGGCCTCGCGTCCGATGAAATAGGGTTTATAGGTCTTGACGTAGGAGCCAAATCCGCCTTCGGCGACGCCCAGATCGGGCTGGCCCAGTTGACCAGAACCAAGTCCCATTTCGTGACCGTAAAGCGGCAGACCAAATTCGGTCCGCAGGCTATCGCGGGCGCCCAAACCGATCGGTTTGACGCCGAATGGCGCGCCAGCTTTCAGGACAGCGTTCCAGAATTCAGCCGCACGGTCGGGATGTACGAAGAGTTCAAAAGCCATTGCTTCGCCGGTATAGCCGGTGCGGGAGACGATCAGGTCGAATGGCTCTCCTGAGCCTGCCTGTCCCCGTGAGGGGGTCGAAGGACCGACGACTGCGTCGCAGAGCTGTGTCCGTTTGAGATTCATGATATTCGCGCGGGTATCGTCATCGACGCCCATCGCGAGCAGGATCTCGCGCGAGCGGGGGCCCTGAAGGGCAATATCCACCCGCATGGCGGAACCAGCTTTGGGATCGCGCAGGTTGCGGATCTCGGCGTTATACCCAAAGGTCCGCACCCAGGGATAGGCATTATCGATCTTGACCTTCCCATCCCGGACAGATTCCAGCCAGGTGCAATCCTTATCATCATTGGAGGCATTCACCACCACGAGATAATCATCCCAGCCGCGTCTGTAGATCAGGGTATCGTCGATCACTTCGGCATCAGGGGTCAGGAAATGAGAATAGAGCGAATTGCCGGGAGCAAGCCCGCCGACATCGTTGGCGCAGACCGTATCCAGGAAGGAGGCCGCATCTTCGCCGCGGACATCGTAAACACCCATATGGGCCACGTCGAAAAGACCGGCAGCCTGACGGGTGGCATGATGCTCTTCCACCACGCTCGAATACCAGACCGGCATTTCCCAGCCTGCAAAGGGGATCAATTTGCCGCCCAGCTCCTTATGTGCATCGTAAATCGGGGTGCGCTGGAGGGGCGGATCAGCGGGTTCCTCCCATTTGAAATCGGGAAGCGCCTCGCGGGTTTTTGCATCAAGCTGGTTAATGCCGAGGAAGAAGGGCTTGTCGATCTCTTTGCTGCCTTTCTTCCATTTTACAGGCTTGGCATCCGATTCGGCCACAACGAAGGGCCCGGGCACACGGCTGGGGGTGAAATTTCCGTCTTTGCTGATATTCAGGGAGACATAGCCATCCGAGAGATCCCGCAGCCAGGTGGCAACAAGGGTGGCCTCTTCTTCCGGGACGCTCAGACGGTACGATTCGCTCGTGACCCGGGTCAGGGTTCCCTTTACGATCCCATTCGGGGTGTGGAGGATGGTCGGCGCACTCTTTTTATTACGCAGGGAGGAAAAATCAGCACCGAGGGCATAATCCAGTGCCTGCCGGACCTGTCTGCCTTTCAGGTCATATACAGCCCAGCCATCTTTGGCCTTGGCCTTATCATCAATATAATAAAAGTGGGGATAGCCACTGTCGATCGGCTCAAAATCCATCCCTGCTGCAAGGGCCAATTTGCGGATGCGCAGTTTGGCATCATTTAACAATTCAAAATCGATATTCGCGCGGCGTTGCGGTTTGCGCTTCTTGGGCACATCCATGAAATAGGGTTGGCAGCCGAGCAGTACATCGGCGATGACATCAGCCAATTCCCGGGATTTGGCCTCATCAAAACCACGCTGCGTGATCCAGGGCGTACCGAGACGAATCCCGGAGGGTGCCAGCGCCGATGTATCACCGGGAATGGTATTCCGGTTGACGACCAATCCGGCAATATCAAGAATACGGGAGGCCATATCACCGCTCAGCGTTGCCCCATCGGGTCCTTTGATGGTGGTGCAATCAAGATTGATCAGATGGCAATCTGTGCCACCAAAAGGCACCTTCAATCCGCGTTTCTGGAATTGATCCACCATCGCTATGGCGTTGTCGATCGTCAATTGCTGGAGTTTTTTATATTGCTCTGTTTTGGCAACTTTGAAAGCCGTGGCAAGTCCCGCAAAAACATTGATATGGGGTCCGCCCTGCTCGCCGGGGAAAACGGCCCGGTCGATGGCGCTCGAGATTTTTGGGCTGGTGGTCATCAGGATTGCGCCACGAGGGCCATGCAGGGATTTATGCGTGGTCGTCATCACCACATCCGCGATACCGATCGGTGAAGGGACAACCCCGGCCGCTGTCAGGCCACCGATATGGGAAATGTCGGTCAGCAGATAAGCGCCGACCTCATCCGCGATCGCACGGAATTTCTTCCAGTCAGGCACCCATGAATAGGAGGAGAAACCAGCGATGATCATCTTTGGTTTATGCTCAAGCGCCAATTCACGGACGACATCGTAGTCGATCTTCTCGGTCTCAGCATCGATCCCGTAACTGATGATATTGTAGTATTTCCCGGAGCGATTGACATGTGAACCATGCGAGAGATGCCCGCCATGCAGCAGATCCATGCCCATCACGGTATCGCCGGGTTTGACCAGCGCATGGTAAACAGCGTTATTGGCGGGGCCACCTGAAAGCGCCTGCACGTTGACGAAGATCTCGTCGGCAGTGACCCCGTTTGCGGCGAAAACCTCGGCGGCCCGTCGTCGGGCAAGGGCCTCGATCGTATCGGCATATTCGACACCCTTATAATAGCGCGGGTCAGAATAACGGCGGTAATGTCCCAGGCGTGCTGGGTAATCAAAAATTTCACCCTCAGTCATCTGGCGCGTATCCTCGTCGGGATAGCCTTCCGCGTATACATTATGGAAAGAGGATCCCAGGGCCTCGCGCACAGCAAGTGGGGCCTGGCTTTCAGAAGCGATCATGATCAGCTTGCGGACCTGGCGTTCGGCTTCGATCTCGGTCAGTTGGTGAACGTCCGGGTCGAGGTCGGCCAATGAGCCGCGGAAAAGAAAATCGGTCATCAGAATCTCCGTAAAATAGGGTGATTTGGGTTAATAGAAGAAAATGTCAATTTGTCAGACATTTATGTATAAATTGTAGAACGGGAAGGGTCGCGGGTCAAGTAGCAAAAGGCATATTAAAAATGAAAAGGACAGACGCTCGCCTGTCCTTTTGTGAATCTTATATATTCCCCGCATTCTACGTCAATTAATCAAAAAACCCACAAAAACAACCTATTCAGCCTGAAAACTCAAAGGTTTCGTCAAGTTTGGTTTTCACCCAATGGGTGAAAGAAAAAGCGATTGGATCAGCAAACTTTCACTCCCTCCTTACGTGTTAAAATTGAAGTAAAAAAAAGTAGCAACAGCGAAAAGGGACTTAATTCTGATCAATAAAATTGATTTTGTAGCCAAAAATCTAACATCAAATGCAGGCATATTTCTTCTGTTTGAAAATGCAAAGACTAATGGAATTTTTGAACTCATTGACTCCGGCCTTGTGTTTGATAACAAATCAACCAACAAAATCAAAATGAATCATATAAAAACGATGCTCTGGGGCCACATTGTTGGAATTGACAAATTGGAACGGCTCAAACTTCTACAAGGTGATCCACTGATCAACGAGTTTGATATTTCAGTGAAGGAACCTGAAACGGTATCAAGATTTTTAGGAAACTTCAGCTATAAAACAACTCTAGCCACCTGACACTTTAATAATTGAATAGTTGATCG
>NZ_CEYOSI010000056.1:0-17942 GCF_982879505.1 Candidatus Desulfolinea nitratireducens | reverse complement strand
AACACCTTTTCTCGCAGCAATGCTCTGCGGTGCGGCTTGTCTCCAAGACCCCAACGCAGAGCATTGGGGCAAGCGCTTTAAAAATACGAAAGTCCGCAAATCCTATTTTTTCAATAGTCCATGCTGAGATGCGAGTCTTGCAGCCTCCCGCCGATTTACCGCGTGTAATTTTCCAAGAATATTGCGTACATGGCTTTTAACGGTGTAGATACTGATTGATAATTGCGCTGCGATCTCTTTATCTGATGAGCCAGCTCCGATATATTGCAAAACATCACGCTCCCGGTGAGTGAGATCAGGAGCATCTTCGTCTGACGTTATCGCGATAGCTTGGTTCATCATTCGGGCGAATTCATCCAGTACGCGCGTCGCCAACTTTGGCGGTAACGCTGATTCACCAGCAAGAACATTGCGCAAGCCCTCCAGAAAATTCGCTTTATCCGTGCTTTTGAGCAGATAGCCAACAGCCCCCGCTTTTATTGCTGCGAAGAGCTTCTCATCTTCATCATGAACAGTAAGGGTAAGGATCCGTGAGCCTGGCAACTCTGTACAAATCAGACGGGTTGCCTCCAGTCCATCACAAATAGGCATATTGATATCCATCACGATCAAATCGGGTTTCAAATCACGAGCCATTTTGAGCGCTTCCAGGCCATCTCCGGCTTCTCCAACAACTTCAAGATCCGGCTGGGCATTAATCAACCCTGCTAACCCGGCACGAAATAAATCATGGTCGTCCACGAGCAAAATACGAAAAACTGTCACGCTTTTACTCCTGAATTTTGACTCTCAGACTCGTTGGATTTCTGTAACGGGAAGACCGCAGAAATTCTGGTGCCTTTTCCAAGATTGGATACCAGCGAAAATTCTCCTCCTGCTCTTTCAACCCGCGTCTGCATGATCCGCAACCCGAAGTGATCTCCTCCGGTCGATGTTTCAGGATCAAATCCGAGGCCATTATCTTCAACTGTAAAGCGGGCATGACCGTTTACGCGTTCGACCCGTACCCATACATGCTTGGCTTGAGAATGTCGTTGAATGTTGGAGAGTGCCTCACTAAGGATGTGGAGGATTTGGCTTTGCGTGGTAGTAGGCAGATCCAAAACAGAAGAATCAAGTATCTCCAACTCAATGGGGAATTCATAAGCCGTGCGAAACTCATCCACGCCGGCAAAAAATTTCCTGGCAAAATTTTCACCTGCTGAATGCGGCTTGATGAGACCCACTAAGGATGCCCGAACCTGCTGATAGGCTGTTTCGGTAGCTCTTTCTATTTGTTTTAGCGTAGTTCGCTTTTCAGCATCTTGATCATCAACCAGAATTTCGTCCAAATACTCTAATTTAATTTTTGTATAACTTAATGTTTGCGCTAAATTATCATGTAGATCTGCAGCCAACTCTTCTCTCTCGGCGAGAGCAGCAGCCTGTTCTGCCTTCTCCCGTTCCGCACTCACAAGGTGAGCGTTGGCAATGGCGATTGCAGCTGAATTTGCCAGAAGACTGAGAGCACGCTGGCCCTCCGCATCAAAGGATGCAAAATCACCATTATTTTCCTGATTTGAACGCACCACACATAATGCGCCAAGGGTATGATTGCCAGCCCGAAGAGGAGTGGCAACACATCGGCCAGGGGAGTGAGCATGAAGAAAATCGCAGTTCGAACAACTCGTATGACTCACCACTGTCCGCCCAGAACAAATAACAGGCAGAGCAACACCACCTTCAATGGTTTGAATCATACCCAGATCAACTTTATTCTCACCGCTATTTGCAACTAGTTCCAGGGTTTTTCCATCCGAGGATAATACACAAAGAGCTGCAGATTGTGCATGCATCAATACCCGCGCTCGTTCGACTACAGAATTCATCAATACATTCAATTCACGCTGGGCTACAATTTCCTGACTGAATTCAAAGGCCGTGGTTAATTCTTGCGTCCGTTGAGCTACCTGATTTTCCAGGACCTTCCGAGATTGAGCCAACTCGGTACGCATTGTCTCAAATGACTGAGCTAACTCACCCAACTCGTTTTTTTCCATTGGAGGTAGAGGCCAGTCAAGATTTCCTTCACCCATTTTCTGCACGGCTGTACCCAACTCTGATAAAGGGCTGATGATCATTTGGCGGGTGCTGAAAAATCCCCAGACCAAAAGACCCATCGCCACTAGCAAAAATATGGTTTGAATCAACTCCAGGCGAAGATGTTTTGCCTCTGCGCGAGTTTCAAACCCTGTCACCACAGCATCCATCTGGTCCAGTATTTGGGGTGCAATGACAGGAATAGCTGAAGCATCCGGCGGTTCCAAGGTTGCACGGAATTTCTCCCAGGTTTTCATTACTTCGTCCAATTGGGCGTTCAGACCAGAGTCCGGTGCCATAGGCAGGATTACATTATTGCCCGCGGAATCAATCGTTATTCCCCCATACCGAAGGGCTTGCAATGTTTGGTCAAAAAGTTTTATCGAAGCTGATAATTCGGGATCTTCAGGTTGTGCTAGCGCCAGCCAGGTCATTTTCTGGGTAAGCATGCGTTGCCGCCCCGCCATATTGATAATTAGCGCATCTTTTTTCTGGGTTGCCACACTCCATAACATGACCCCCACCGAAATAATGACCAGTAAAAAAAATGATCCGAGGAGAACTGCAATCCGCCCTCGAATCGTATTCAGTTTCTTCATAAATCGTATTATATCAGTCCTCTGGTGGGTAAAATAGGAGGGCAGCTATCACACTATTTATTTTTTCACCGCATCCACAATTTCCACTGCCAGGTCATAGCGACCAAAAGCGGGCATGATATATATTCCCTGTCCCCACTCCTTGATTTCTTCAGCCAGTTCCGATGCAATCCTGACACCTTCTTTGGGAGCATTGTCTCCGGCGCGTTCGATCCGCTGACGGATCTCACCAGGAATGACGATACCCGGAACTTCATTATGCAAAAAGGCCGCATGCCTCGTGCCATATAGAGGCAGGATGCCCACCAAAAGTGGTATCTCTAATTTTCCAAACTGGTCTTCATAGTGCTTGAGAAATTTAAGTGCTTTTTCAGGCTTATAAACCGGTTGCGTAAGTGCAAAATTTGCCCCGTTAGCAATTTTGCGTCTTAGCACTTTAATTTCCCGTTCTTGATTTTTCGGCATCAAATTGAGTGCACAACCTACAAAAAAGCTGGTCGGTTGTCCGATGTCGGAACCAGCATGATCAACACCCTGGTTAAATCGCTGAGCGATTAATTTCATCAATCCTGAAGGGACCAGATCATAATCGTCCATCGCTTCGGGGTAATCGCCAATCGAAGTTGGGTCACCCATCACGACAAAAACATTTCGAATACCAAGGGCATGAGATGCCAGCAGATCACCCTGCACCCGCAGGAGATTACGTCCACGAGTGGGAAAATGCAGTGTAGTCTCAATCCCAACATCTCGCTGGATCAACTCGCAGACCGCCCACGGCGACATGCGCATGCTTGCCCTCGGACTATCGGCTACATTGATCACATCTGCACCCGCTTCTTTCAATGTTGATGCCCCGGCAATGATTTTATGCGGAGCAAGGCCCCGTGGCGGATCCATTTCAACGGAGATAACGAATTCTCCCGCAGCAAATTTTTGGGCCAATTGGGTTGGTTGTTCCGGGACAATTTGATCGATATCAAGAGAAGGTATTTGGATCTGAAGATTTTCCTGACTTACCGGAGAAACCTCCCTATCAAGCGCAATCCGCATTTGGGCAATATGCTCTGGGGTTGTACCACAACATCCACCAAGGATACTGACACCCAAATTCACAAACGATTGAGTATATTCACCAAAATAATCCGGCCCAGCCGAGTACATCACCCGCCCGCCAATTTGTTCAGGCCAGCCTGCATTCGGTTTGACGACAAACCTTGTATCCGGAACTGCCTGCTTCATTTGCCCCAAAATACGGAATAACTGGGCCGGACCTCCTGAGCAATTTGCCCCGATAATATCGGCTCCAGCCTTATGAAGCGCCTGTGCCACCTTTGCAGGAGTATCACCTAATACTGTGCGATCATCTTGCGTGAATGTCGCTGAAGCCACAATAGGCATATCACAAAATTCACGGGCAGCAATTACCGCTTCACGAATCTCATACAGATCGCCAAAGGTCTCGATCACCAATAGATCAACGCCCGCTTCACACAGGGCAGCAATTTGCTCCGTAAATGCGGCTTTAGCATCTTCAATCTGCACACGTCCATAGGGTGCCAATCGTACCCCAAGTGGACCGACATCTCCGGCCACAAGCACAGACCTAAAGGATGCAGCCACCACTCGCCGGGCCAGCTCAACCCCTGCCTTATTGATCTCGGCTACTTTATCTTCCAGGCCATGGTCAGCCAACTTATATCGGTTGGCACTAAAAGTGTTGGCATAAATGATCTGCGAGCCAGCTTCAATATAAGCACGATGTGTTTCTCCCACCAGGGCAGGGTTTGTCAGATTGAGTTCATCAAAACATTGATTAAATCCCACCCCGTGGGAGTGCAATACCGTCCCCATTGCTCCATCTGCGAGAATGGGTTTTGGAGAAGATTTCAGTAAATCAAAAAATGTTTCTCGTATCTCTTGCATTTCAAGGCTTCCTTATGACATACCAATAAATAGGCCAATTATTATGTCTATTGTACACGAAAGGCAGAAATAATTGATAGCCGATAACCTTTTCATATGCAATATTATGTTCTTCACTACTCAAATTCTCATTATTTTAGAGTATGATTGAAGTATCTTTTCATTTCTAATTTGGAGATCACTATGCAAGATCTGACTCAAGAAATACTCGAACTCGTGCGGCGCACATCCACCGATCTGCCCCCGGATGTGGAAGCCAAGCTGCGCGCCTCCTATGCGGATGAGGAAGACGGGTCCGCTGCGCAGGGTGCGCTTGATACCATACTAAAGAATGTGGAATTGGCGAGGAAAAACTCCACTCCGATCTGCCAGGATACGGGGACACCCCTCTTCTACGTCCACTACCCTGAAGGGAATAGTACCCGCAAAATCAAGAAAATGATCCAGGATGCCGTCGTCGAAGCGACCAGGCTAAACTATCTGCGTCCCAACTCGGTCAATGCCATCACTGGCAAAAATACCGGCGATAATACAGGCGACGATCATTATCCCACGATCCACTTTGAGGAAGTCGATCAGGATCAGCCTCTGACCATTGAATTGATGCTCAAAGGCGGCGGATGCGAAAATGTTGGGGCGCAGTATACATTGCCCAACACCGAAATGGGTGCCGGTCGTGACCTCGCGGGTGTCCGCAAGGTGGTACTCGATGCCGTGCATCAAGCCCAGGGCAGGGGCTGCGCTCCGGGCATTCTCGGTGTTGCCATCGGCGGGGATCGGAGTTCATCTTACCTTGCCTCCAAAGAAACATTGCTAGGCGAGATTGGCGAGGAAAACCCCAATCCCGAACTCAATGCGATGGAAAAACAGATCACCGAAGAAGCCAATCAGATGGGTGTCGGCCCGATGGGTTTTGGCGGCAAAACCACTGTGCTGGATACAAAAATCAAAGGGCTACATCGTCTGCCTGCAAGCTATTTTGTTTCTGTCTCGTATATGTGCTGGGCTTATAGACGCCGCAAAATGACGGTGAAGGGTAGCGAAGTAATTTACGATTAATTTTTTTCACCACGAAGGCACGAAGACACAAAGGATTCTTTGTGACGATTAGGAAAAACTTTGTGTACTCTGTGCCTTTGTGGTGCAATCGGAGAAGAAAATGAAAAAAATAACCATCCCAATCAGTGATGAAGCCATCCGCGAATTGAAAGTCGGCGATTCGGTTTTGCTCTCAGGTGTGATGCTGACCGGGCGCGATGCCGTCCACAAGTGGATGAACGATACCTTCATCACCAAAAAACGTCAGCCCGTAGGCGATGACCTTGAAGTCTTCGAGGCAATTAAACCAATTCTAGATGGTGGGATCATCTATCATTGTGGACCGGTTGTCTCCGGTGTGGAAACAGGTGATTATAAATTTGTCGCGGCGGGACCAACTACTTCCATTCGCGAGGAACCCTATCAGGCTCTGGTCATGGAGCATTTCAACATAAAAGGCGTCATCGGCAAAGGCGGCATGGGCGCAAAGACGCTCAAAGGCTGTCAGGATACGCCTGCAGTCTACTTCCACGCCATCGGCGGCGCAGCGTCGCTGATCGCCCAATGTGTACAAAAGGTTCTCGCCGTCCACAAACTGGATTTTGGCGTTCCCGAAGCGATCTGGGTGATCGATGTAAAAGATTTCCTGGTCGTGGTGACGATGGACAGTCATGGTGGAAGCCAACATGCCGTTGTGGAAGAAAAATCGCAAAAAGTTCTGGATGGATTGATAAAGAATTCCTGAAATTCCAAACACGAAAAATATGAAAAATATCAGGTGTCTGTTATATTGAAAGTGACCCTCACCTCCAAATCTCAGTCAGCAACAAACTCTGGCTGAGTTTTTTTCTTAATATGGGTATAATCAAAGTGTTTGAAATGATCCAATCATTTATGCGATGAATTTATTTTCACCCGAAGGAGAATGAAATGAAAAGAGCAGTGAGTGTGAGTATTGGCTCATCAAAACGAGACAAAGCCGTAACAGTGACTTTGCTTGGACAAGAGATCAGCATAGAACGCATTGGGACAGATGGAGATATGGAAGCCGCTGCCCTGAAATATAAGGAACTGGATGGCACAGTAGATGCTTTTGGCGTCGGTGGTGCAGACCTGGGTGCGCTGATAGATGGAAAATGGTTCCCTCTTTATTCAGTGAAACCGATGGTACGCTATATTGAAAAAACGCCTGTGGTAGATGGGGGCGGATTGAAAAATACCCTAGAAAATAAATCTGCCGCTTTTCTTGATGAAAAAATCGGTGATTATATTAACCAAAAGGGACGTAAAGTCTTGGTAGCTCTTGGAGTAGACCGTTGGGGACTCTCGAAATCTTTTGCCGAGGCCGGGTACGAGACAGTCTTTGGCGATTTGATGTTCGGTCTGGACATTCCAATTGCAATCCATAAACTTAGCCATCTTAAAGTAGTTGGGAGCCTTCTGATGCCCATCGCTGGACGATTACCCTTTGAATGGATCTACCCAACTGGCGAAAAACAGGAAAAGCGAACGCCTAAATGGGGAAAATACTACGATTGGGCAACTGTCATCGCTGGCGATTGCCACTATATAAAGCGCTATATGCCTGACAATATGGAAGGCAAAGTTATCGTCACCAATACCACCACACCTGAAGATGTGCAGCTTTTCAAAAAGCTTGGCGTAAAATATTTGATCACCACGACCCCCGTTCTGGATGGTCGCTCCTTTGGTACCAATATGATGGAAGCTGCCCTTGTCGCCATCTCTGGCAAGGGACGCCCCCTCAGTTGGGATGAGTATGGCGAACTTCTGGACCAATTGGGTTTCGAACCCCAAATGCAGGAATTAAATTAGCCTGTCATTACTCACCTGCACTGCAACACCTGCCCCGCAAAGCGGAGCAGCGCTGGGAGCACGCAGTGCGGCGCACGTGTCGCAAAAAGATACTCGCAATGACGTGGAGGTAAATATGGACGCAATTGTTATCGCTGGTGGCATCCCCAAACCAGATCAGCCACTCTACGAATATACGCAAGGCAAAGCAAAAGCCATGCTTGATATCGCTGGTAAGCCGATGGTGCAATGGGTATTGGATGCCCTCGGCGACGCCAAAAAGGTGGGGAATGTCATCATCATTGGATTACCCGAAGAGATGAGCGTCACCTGCAAAAAACCGACTTATCACATCCCCAACCAGGGGCGGATGCTCGCCAATATCGAGGCAGGCATCGACAAAATGCGCGAACTCAACCCCGAGGCAGAGTATGTCCTCTCCTCGTCTGCTGATATTCCCGCCATCACTGGGGAAATGATCGATTGGCTGATCGATGCCGCCATGGAAACCAAACATGATCTCTACTACGGCGTGGTCAAAAGAGAAACAATGGATGCCCGCTACCCGAACTCAAACCGCACCTTCACCAAATTAAAGGATATGGAACTCTGCGGCGCGGATATCCACATAGCCCACCACTCGATGACGACTGATCCCGAGCACCTCGCCACATGGGAAGTGCTGATCGGTCAACGAAAAAATCCCCTCAAACAGGCTGCTTCGATCGGCATCCTGACATTGGTCTTGCTACTGCTTGGACGCCTCTCTCTGGCAGACGCGGTTAAGCGCGCCACCAAAAAACTTAATTTCACTGGCCGCGCCCTCATTTGGCCCTATGCTGAAGGCGCCATGGACGTGGATAAGCCGCATCAGCTTGAAATGCTGCGGGCGGATTTGGAAAAGACAGTTTAATCTATTGTCATTGCGAGAAACTGTCGTACAGTGACGAAGCAATCTCCTCCATAAATGGGAGATTGCCACGTCGCCGCAAAGCGGCTTCTCGCAATGACACCTAATAATTTATGACCATCAAAAACATCCTCGAACTCGACGCTGAACTCTCAAAAAAAATGCGCATCGCAGAAAACCCGGGGGCATTGCGCTCTGCCGCCGCCTTCTTCGCCCACTCTGGGGATTCATGGTTCTGGGCGGCAGGATTACTCATCCTGTGGTTTCTCGGCAATCCCTCCTGGAAACAGTGGGCCGCCATCCAATTGGGGGCGATCATCATCATGGCCGCCATCGTCCTGACCGTTAAATTTTCCGTCAAACGCAAACGGCCCGAAGGGGAATGGGGACTCATGTATCGCAGCACCGACCCACACTCCTTTCCCTCCGGGCATGCGGCTCGCTCCTTTTTGATCGCCATGATGGCGGTCTTCCTCGGCCCGCTCTGGTTGACGATCATCCTTGTCATCTGGGGGCCGCTGGTTGCGCTGGCCCGCGTCGCGATGGGCGTTCATTATCTTTCGGATATCGTCGTCGGTGGGCTGCTCGGCGTCCTCGGCGGCTGGATCGGCTTCGCGATTTACCCTGCGATCTATGAATGGTTTCTTGGCTGGTCTGGCTTGGTACTTTGGTAAGGAAGTATTATTTATCAGTAGATTAGGAATAACTCATGCCCACCAAAAAAGCACAATCACTTTACGAGAAATATCAATTCCACAACCGCATTATGCATGTTTTCATGAAGGGCATAAGCCACGAAGAGAGCGTTTTACAACTCCCCTTCAAACACAATTGCATGAACTGGATCCTCGGTCATATCGTCACCAACCGCAGTCATGTCCTCGAAACGGTCGATGCAGCGCACGGGTGGCAGGAAGAGGTCCGCGCGCTTTATCATCAGGATACCCAGCCTGTAACGCAGGAAAGCCCTTCCATCAAATTTGAGAAGTTGATCGCATATCTCGATGAAAGCGTGGAGCTCCTTGAGGCCGCGCTGGAAAATGTCAGCGCGGAATGGCTGGATGAAAACTTCACCAATTATCGGGGCGAAAAGACGCGTTATGAACATATTGGAAGTTTTCACTGGCATGAAAGCTTCCACCTCGGTCAGTTGGAAATATTGAAAGCATTTATCGAAACAAAGCCATAGACCTAATTATGAAGCGGAAGCCCTCCTTTCCTTGGTGGAAAAGAGGGCTTTTTCATATATGTACACAGGAAAATAGCTGTCTCACGAGAAAAAACCCAAAAATACAATCTCCTTTTTAGCCAAATCCATAGAATGGATAATATTTGTGACAAACAGAACTAATGCTTGTGACAAATGGAACTAATATGGAGAAGCTATCTTTATTATTATTTGGTCTGGCAAAGTTGTATTGAATTGAGCCCTCCGGAGGTATCCAAAATGTCTCAATCCATCCCTGGCGAATTTCTGGCTATTGATCGAAAATCACGTGCCTTAACTGTCTGTGATGGCATACAGCTCCGGCCACCCACCGAGCGGATTGGCGATTTTAATGACGTGGTGATCCCCTTTTCGGAAGACTGCGCTCAAATGGCTGCCTCCCGATGTATCCATTGTCCAGATCCGGCCGGATGCATGGTTGCCTGCCCTTGCCATAATGATATTCCCTCGGCCATGTGGCTAATTGAGCAGGGCGAATTTCTGAAGGCAGCCGAACTTTACCGACAAACCAGCTCCCTTCCCGAAGTTTGCAGCCGTGTCTGCCCGCATGAACAGCTATGCCAGGGGTCATGCGTGCTTGCCAAAAATGAAGGGGATGCACCTGTCCTGACAGGAATGCTCGAAACCTTTGTGATGGATTATGAACGCATGGTAAAAGGCTACGCCATTCCAGTCCCTGGGTTGAATGGAAAAAAGGTGGCAATTATCGGAGCAGGACCTTCTGGACACGGTTGTGCAGAACAACTTGTTCAAAAAGGGTATCAGGTTACCATTTTCGAATCCAAACCTGCTGCTGGCGGATTGCTTACATACGGGATCCCCAATTTCAAGCTTCCAAAAGAAGTTGTCTTTCAATCCATTCAAGATTTGGAAAATGCAGGCGTAAAATTTGTATATAACACCATCATCGGCAAAGATAAAACCATCGATGATTTATTCAAGGAAGGTTTTGAAGCCGTATTCATTGGCGTAGGCACTCAAATCGATGCGCCACTAAAAGCTGAAGGTGTTGACCTGCCAGGCGTACATCTCGCGACCGATTTTCTGATCCGCACAAACGTCAATTTGGCCTATCTCCCTGAAGGCGTGGAACCAATTACAAATGTGGGGAAAAAGGTGGTCGTGATCGGTGGTGGCGATACCGCCTCCGATGCGTTGCGTTCCTCTCTGCGTCTGGGCGCTGAAGAAGTGACTTGTCTCTATCGACGAACTTTGAGAGAAATGCCTGGTGGTGCCAAAGATCGAAAGATGACCAAAGAGGAGGGTGCCAATTATCAGTTCCTCACCCAACCTATAAAGTTTATTCCTGATGAAGATGGCAACCTGGCCGGTGTCGAATGCCTACGGATGGAGTTGGGAGAACCCGATGATTCTGGTCGCCGCCGCCCCGCAAAGATAGAAGGCTCCAACTTTATCGTCGAAGCAGATACAGCCGTGCTGGCCTTAGGGTATTGGCCTGATGAAACCATTAGCAAATCCACGCCAGATTTGGAAACCCACGACTGGGGGTTGATCACCGTCGATTATGATACAGGCGCCACATCCATTCCTGGTGTCTATGCCGGTGGTGATGCAGCCACTGGCCCCGATCTGGTGGTCACCGCCATGGTGGCGGGCCGCAAAACCGCAACCGCTATCGACGAGTATCTCCAAAAGAACTAGGTTTATTCTATAAAAACCAAGTACCCGTTCCCTGGCAGGGAACGGGTACTTATTTTATATACAGGGCCCTTCTCCTACTCGTGGGAGAGGGGTTGGGGTGAGGGCTATGCGCGCCAATCTGTTTCTTGCGCAGGTTTATTATTCAAAATCTTTTCAATCCGTTCCATTACATCAGGGGTGAGTTCTTCAACATAATCGATCGCCTTCATATTCTCGACGACCTGTTCTGGACGTGAGGCACCTGTGATGGTTGTACTCACATTGGGATTCTTCAAGGTCCACGCCAGGGCAAGCTGCGCCATCGTGCAGCCGATCTTCTCGGCAATCGGGATCAACTCTCCAACTTTGGCAATATTCTCAACGGCTGTCTCATCCGTGAAACGTTTCTTCAACCACTCGTATCCTTTGAGTGTGGCGCGCGTCCCTTCGGGCATCCCGGCGTTATATTTACCGGTCAGCAAGCCGCTCGCGAGAGGGCTCCAGATCGTCGTCCCATAGCCGATCTCCTGATAAAGACGGGCATACTCAGCCTCGAAGCGTTCCCGGTGGAACATATGATATTGTGGTTGTTCCATCTGGGGCGGGATCAAATTCTCACGGCGGGCGACGGCGTACGCCTCCATGATCTGGGCTGCACTCCACTCACTTGTCCCCCAATAAAACGCCTTGCCCTGATTGATAACATGGGTAAAGGCCCGAACCGTTTCCTCGATGGGAGTGCGCAGATCGGCGCGGTGGGCAAAGACCAGATCGACGTAGTCCATTTGCAGGCGTGCCAAGGCAGCATCCACGCCTTCGACGATATGCTTGCGTGAAAGCCCGGTATCATTTGGGCCATCACCACCCCAGAAGATCTTGGTCGAAATAACCAGATCAGAGCGTTTCCAGCCTGCCTTTTTGACAACCTTGCCCATCATGGTTTCGGATTTTCCACCTGCGTAAGCCTCGGCGTTATCAAAGAAATTTACACCTGCGTCAATTGCAGCCTGCATCATATCATGTGCAGCGTCTTCTCCAATTTGATCACCAAAGGTAACCCACGAACCAAATGATAGTGCTGAAACCTGTAATCCTGCTGATCCTAAACGACGATATTCCATTTTTTTTTCCTTATCAGTAACTCCTCCCCTGCACGCGGGGGAGGTTAGGTGGGGGTTTTTACGCCCCCCTCTGGCTCCCCCCGTTTACGGGGGGAGAACCCTAGACAATATTAATTGTTCGCTTTTTCTATCGTTTCAAGATGCTCTTCAATATGGGCAATATCTCGCTCAACCCAGTCTCGCAAGGTAAAAACACTCCCCTTGGCCATCTCATGACGGCTTTCACGATCCCAGGATCCGGAGGGTAAAGCATCCAGCCAATCTACCGCCTTTTGCACGCTCGACATGAAATTGTCCAGCAGATCAGCGAACGGTTCATTGGGATCGTAGTTTTCGGCCATCCACGCCTCAGCATCGAAATCCTGAAATTCAGGATTCTCCTCCTCGACGGTGCGGCGCATTCGCGCTCCATAGACATAGATTTCCACATCTCGCGTATGAGATGTCAACTGGTGCAGATTCCAGCCACCCTCTTCAAGCGGAGCCTTATCATCGGACACAGCGTGGCAGGCTGCACGATATCTTTCAGCAGCAGCCATCATTTTTCCAGGTGAACCCTTCATATTTTCTCCTCGACATTCAAAATCTCGCCATGTAAATCAATGGCTTCATCCCCGCACAGGTATAACACAGCTTTATTAAAAGATGATGGGAAATCCCGTTGCGCCTGGTGCATTTCTGGTATCCCCGAGCAAACTGCGTGAACCCGAATATTATCTGAGGCGAGTTCGCCCGCGGCCTGACGCGTGAATCCGATTAATCCCATCATACTGGCAACGTACGCAGTTCTGTCTTTCAAACCATCGCGCCCCGCCAAAGGGATCAGATTGACGATCACCCCGCCCCCATTCTTCTTCATGATCCGCCCCACAGATTGGGTCATTAAAAACGCTGCGGATAAATTAACCATGATTGTACGTTGCCAATCCCATTCGTCAATTTCGAGCAGGGATTTCTTGGGCTCTACAGCAGAGTGGTTGATCAGAATATCAATCTTTCCGAAATCGTCTTCAACGTGCATCACCAATCCTTGCACAGGAACTTTCTTGGCAATATCCTGTACATAGATTTTGGCTTCGCCGCCTTCAGCCTGAATCTCTTCAATAAGCAAGTTGAGATTTACTGGGGAAATATCATTAAGGGCCATGCGCGCACCTTCAGCAGCAAAGGCTTTGGCGATCTCGCGGCCATGGCCACGCCCTGCTCCGGTGATTAGAACGACTTTATCCTTGAATTTCATAGTTTATCTCTCGTTTATTAAACACCAAGATCCCTAAGTTGCACGAAGGAAAACTCAAGCTCATGTTTTTATCTTTGTGCCTCTTCGTGGCCTTCGTGTTTAATATTTTACTTCTACCAACTCTTTACTCATTGCAAGTCGGAATCCCATCCTGATTAACTTTTGCATTCAATGCCATCCCAAGATAAGGGGTTGGGTCAAGGGTATTCTTGATCTCCAGCTCATTCAGGAAGGTGCCATTTCCGTCATCCAGAACAATGGAGAAATGCAGATGAATTCCCGTCGGGTTGAAGGGGTCGCCCGAATAATTTCCCTGATAACCGAGCAGTGTCCCAGCGGGAATGAGAACTTCACTTGTCCCGCGCGGAAAGGCATCATCAATAAAAGAATTTCCATCCGCATCTGCCATATGAGTGTAATAGAGCCAAATTTGACGCCCTGGTTCAAGGGGATCACTGGGTACACGCATGATAACGGAAGATGTCCAATCGGGTAGACGTCTCAGATAACCCTCGTAAGCCGCAATCACGGGCGTTTCGCCGAGTTCTTTTCCGCCGAAAATATCAAGCCCCTGATGCCGATGGCCGGGACGAAAGGAATCATCCCAGAGATAGCCGATGATCCCATCTGTGGGGAGGATAAAAGGGGCATCACCACAGCGTGTGCCTTGCAAGATTTCCCAGTCAGCATGGGAATCAGAATCACGGAACCATCGCATGACTTGCACCGAACGCGCACCTGATGAGCGCATACTCCGATAGGTCAGATAGCCGCCAACTATTGCGACGACAAAAAGTGTGGAGAGGACTAAACGCCTTGACATGAGTCAGGATTATACCTCGTGCAAAACACTTGGAATCACTCTGCAAAAATGCTAATATAAATTTATGAATTGTAAATCTGATCATCTCGTTGAATTTTTATATCTCAAGGGCTAGACACTAACGCTTTTTTGAAGCCACTTTTACAGCCTTTCTTACGATATGATGGGTCCAGATGTGTGATCTATTTAATAGAACTCTATTTTAATTCAACCACGAAAAGGTAAACCCATCGCGAGATGGGGGCGCAAAGTCATGGGATCCGCAATTGAAAAGCATGCAGACCGCCAGACCGCCGAAGGCCAGAACGTTATAGCCCTTCGGTTTTTTTATTGAATATTCCCTTTCTAAGCTCTCTTCAATTTGTTTTATAAATCCTGCACCCTTGGCAGGCTTTTTTGCCGTACCTTCACGAAGGAGGTGATCGTTCAGGATTATTAATTGTCATAGATTTTCAGTATCATTGCATATAACAAAAAGAACTGCCAACTTTTTAGGAGGAACAAATGAACCGCAAGTTATTTGCTTTATTTGGTATTCTAGCCCTGCTATTGACATTAGTCCCTATGGCAGTTTCAGTCGCATCAGATCTGCCCGACTATAAGCCTGTAGATGTAGGCCCCGAACTGCGCACTTGGGAAACCACGCAGGCCCGCATTGAGGGTGGTTTGGCAGCCATTACCCCCGAGGAAATCGAGGCGCTGGAAGCCGAGGCAGAGGAAGCCGTAAGAACCAAGATGAGAAGCAAAGTCCCGTGGGCATTAGTATGGATCAGTTTCATAAGATCTCCTTTCGTGAGTAGAAAAAGGAATACTGAGAGGTAGACGACTGAAGCATGTAAATAGGTCCCCAACTATAAAACTTTATCATTCTATTTTCCTTCAGCTAACAATTAAGAATTTGGTCATCCCGTTCTTATAGAATTTAAATCTTTTGTTGCCATTCTTCTAACACTCACAGGATATTATATCTACTACAGTTCAAATTTTATTGATAATCTAAAAGGAGATCAAAATGAGTTACTATACCCGCCCTTACAACCACAGAATGATGAGGGGCCGTTTGGCTGGCCAAAATGAAGCTTATACCCTGCGTGTTGATGTCCGCGAAGAAGATGATAATTTCGTCCTGACCACTGCCGTTCCCGGCCTGAGCGCCGACGATTTAAATATTCAAATTCTTGAAAACGTCATCCGCATCGAAGGTGAGTACCAAACATCTGATGGTGAGCATCTGTTGCGCGAATTGCCTGAGGGCAAGTTTATTCGCACATTGCGCCTGCCCAGCGAGGTCGACCCCGACAAAGTTGAAGCCAAGATCAAAAACGGGATTCTCTCCCTCAGCCTGCCCAAGGTCGAGTCCGCTCGCCCGAAACAGATCAAGGTACTGGCAAAATAATCTTTTTAAATAATCAAGAAAATAACCCGTTCCTTTTGAAGGAACGGGTTATTCTTTTAAGTGTGGCTTTCGGGTAAAATTCAGGACAGTTCAAATGGAGAAAACTTTATGAAAAAACAATTTGTCTTGATAATAATCCTTGTCTCTTTGTTAATGGGATGTGGCTCTACCGCGGAACCGAGCGCGATCCCTACGCTTGCTCCCAGCTCCACGCCTGCTTCTGAACCCACACTGACACCCACACCCGAAATTCCCCTGGCCTTGCTGGTTCTCCCTGCTGATATGGATCAGGAAGTCTCGGACACCTACCAGGCCCTTGTTTATACCCTCGCCCAAAGCGCGGGAATGCGTTTTCAGGTGCGCAATACGCTTACCGCTGCTGATCTTGAACCTTCGTTGCGAGTCGTTATCGCTTTGCCACCCGATCCCGGTCTAATGGATCTGGCCCCTGCTGCACCGCAAACACAATTTCTCTCCGTTAATATCCCAGACATGGTCGCTGGAGGAAATCTTAGCGTTCTTGCCAACACCGATCGCCCAGATATCGCGGCTTTTATATCAGGTTATATCGCCGCAATGATTACTGAAGATTATCGGGCAGGATTAATCATCCCAAAAGATAATGCCCTTGGGCAAACAACCTTAGCAGCTTTTCGGAAGGGAATCGAATATTATTGTGGTACTTGCAGCCCCTATATCCTTCCCCCTTGGTGTACCTTTCTACCTTGCTTTCCCCAGTTTGTAGAAATTCCAGCAGAGGAAGATCCAGCTGCTTATAATGCTTATGCCGATTTTCTGATTCTCCAAAGACAAATCGAAACAATGTATATCGCTCCCCAGTTCGCGACCCCTGAGTTACTTACCTATCTCTCCAGTAATGGAATATTGGTAATCAGTGATCTTTCCCCCCAACAGAAATTAGGTAACTGGGTCGCTACCATTCAACCAGATGTGATCCACGCAATTGAATTTGCCTGGCCCAACCTGGTTGCCGGCGCTGGCGGAATGAGCATCGCCTCACCGCTGATTTTGGTGGATATAAGCTCTGAGCATCTTCCACCTGGAAAAGAACAGCAGGCCCAGGATGTGTTGGCTCAATTGCAGGCAGGGTATATTCTGACAGGGGTCAACCCCTAAACACGAGTTTTGGGCAAACAAAGACTGCTGGAATAAATCTGGCGGTCTTTTTTGAACCAAAAGTACCTCCGCACCCCTTTGCCTGCTTGAGCGGGTAGATTATAATGAAATTATGCTAAATAAAGATAAGAGCGTATTATTTTACATCGCTCACGGAGAATTAAAATGAAACACACACACACAAAATGGCGTATTGTCCTGCTAATAACACTTATCCTCACTTTAACAGCCTGTGGAGGAGCAGCAGAACCGCCCCCCACAGAAATTGATCCTGTTGCCATCTTCACTTCTGCCGCAGCAACCGTTGCTGCCCAACTCACAGAAACCGCAATCTCCTTCTCTCCCACACCAGAGCCGGCAACAGAAATCCCAACAGCACTCCCTACAGCTACGTTAATTAATTTAAATGTCACTCCCTTGGTCAATCTTGAAGCAACTCCCATCGGTACCGCACCAACCCTCATCCCTGGCGCCCCAACCCTTATTCCAACGCTTACCCCGGGGACACTTTTAACCACCCCGACTGGCCCCATCTGCGACGAAATGACCTATGGCAATCCGGTAGATGTCAACTATCCTGATGGCTCAACTGTAAAAGCTGGTCACAATTTCGAAAAAATTTGGCGTGTTTACAATACTGGCGTTTGTACCTGGGATGAAGGTTATATGCTCGTTCCTGTTGGCAGCAAAAGCTCTAGATCTGATGACAATAATCCCCTTGATGCTGCCAATCCGGCATGGGGATCTAGTAAAAAAAGTAAAATCGTCGAACCAGGTGGCGTGATTGATATTGGCGTTAAATTGACCGCCCCTCTTGATGTAGGAGAATATGAAACTCACTTTAGGTTGCAAAACGACCGGGGCGTTTATTTTGGCGGCATTCTCTCTGTATATATTGTCGTTAAGGGTAATTAACGCCTAAAGGAGGTGCTATGAAAGCAAAATTTATCATTGTTTCTTTCCTCACGATATTTTTGTTGAGCGCCTGC
>NZ_CEYOSI010000055.1:0-17956 GCF_982879505.1 Candidatus Desulfolinea nitratireducens | reverse complement strand
TCCCCGTGTTTATGAGAAATCGCTGGATTGCAAATCCAGCCAGAGCCTAAAATGCGTAAGCCCTATTTAATATACTGCAGCCCACTTTACTTTTCAAACAGTCTCTCAAAGCCAGGATACGAAATCAGGGAAATCACTTCAAATCCGATCAATCCTGCCTGCACAGTGGCAGGCTATCCAGCAATTTATTTGCTTCCCCTAAATCAGCGCACTCCAAAATTAATACGGCTTTTTTTCGGTCGCCACGAAAATACATCTCACGAATTTGCCCACGCTGGTGCAATTCCCAGACACGGGCAGCTTCGGTTCTGAGATGCGGGGTGAAATCTTTAGGCTTAGTACCGGGTATCTATTTTTCGATGGCAAGAATTTTCATTGATATATTTTGGAATTAATACTATGAAATGGTGTTAGCCAAGACTGGTAAAACCTTTTTTGTGCGCTTCCAAAATCTCGGCATGGTTTATTGCAAATAACCGTGTGTAACCGCACGCACCGCAGACAGCCGCGTGGAACTCGGACTTGACTTCATCTCGTATCCACAAAAAGGGACGCTTTTCAGGTTCTGGCTCCGCAAGATTGACATAGGCAGGTCTGCCGCCACTGGTCGTCTCTTCCGTTAAGACAGTCAAGCCAGAGACAATATCGCTCGACCCGCATTCAAAACATTTGCTAGCTTTCATGGTTTCTCCTTTGAAACATCCGTTTGATTTTGAATGATGTATTTGGATATGATATATCCTGTTCCATACAATTTCAAGAGGCAAAAGAATATCCTGCTATGAGGCGAGGGTTTGGGTTTCAGTTTTTGCACTAATTGTTCAGGTGTAGTGTACAGTGTTTCTTCTTATGAGAGCGGAGAGTTTCGAAGGGGTAGGAATATTGGCAGTGGGTGGAATTAGGCTAGAAATGACGCTTCAGTATTTTAGGTCAATATGCTTGTTTCGCAAACTTGTCTGACAACTGATTGACATCTCCTCATATTTTTGTTAAACTATAATAAGTTGTCAGACAAGTCTCCTGCTATCCCAACCACCAGCCTGAAGGATGACCAAATGTCCACTCTTCTCATCAAAAACACTACAGTTTTAGTTACCATGGACGACCGCCAGCGCGAGATCGCCGATGGTGGTCTTTTTATCCGGGATGGCTTGATTGAACAGGTCGGCCCCAGTAATGAACTCCCCACATCGGCTGATGAAATCCTCGATCTTACAGGGCATATCATTTTGCCCGGTTTGGTCAATACCCACCACCACTTCTATCAAACACTCACCCGCGCTGTCCCTGCCGCACAGGATGCGAACCTCTTCAACTGGCTGAAAACCCTTTATCCTATTTGGGCGGGGCTGACCCCCGAAGATATTTTCATCTCCACGCAGACTGCGCTGGCCGAACTGGCTTTTTCTGGTTGCACGACGGCCTCTGATCATCTCTATCTTTTTCCAAACGGAAGCAAACTGGATGATGAGATCGATGCCGCCAAAGAGATCGGGATGCGCATCCACGCCTCGCGGGGTTCAATGAGTTTGGGCGAATCTGACGGTGGACTTCCGCCTGATTCCGTTGTGGATACAGAGGAATCCATCCTCAAGGATTCCCAGCGTTTGATCGAGACTTATCACGATTCAAAACCTGGTGCCATGACCCAGATCGTCCTTGCGCCTTGCTCCCCTTTCAGTGTTACATCAGACCTGATGAAGCAGTCTGCCATATTGGCTCGTGAATATGGCGTGCAATTGCACACCCATCTCGCCGAAACGGAAGATGAGGAACAATTCTGTCTTGATATGTTCGGCCATCGTCCCGTGGATTATATGGGCGAAGTCGGCTGGCTTGATAGCGATGTTTGGTTTGCCCACTCGGTGTACGTGAATGAAGAAGAGATCAATACCTATGCAAAGCATCATTGTGGTGTGGCGCATTGCCCCTCTTCGAATATGCGTCTGGCCTCCGGCATCGCTCCGATCAAAGAGATGCTCGCCGCTGGGGTGGATGTTGGCCTCGGCGTGGATGGCTCCGCCTCTAACGATGGCTCACATATGCTCGGGGAAGCGCGTCAGGCGATGTTGCTCGCCCGCGTCAAAGAGGGCATCACAGGATATTCACTCTCCAGCGATAATCGTAAATTGATGACTGCCCGAGACGCTTTACAACTAGCCACCCGTGGTGGTGCTGCCGTTTTAGGCCGTTCTGATATTGGTTCGCTTGAAAAAGGCAAATGCGCTGATTTCTTCGCCATCAAATTAAATACCCTCGACTACGCAGGCGCCTTGCATGATCCTGTTGCCGCGACCATCTTCGCCCAACCCGTCAAAGCGAATTACACTGTTGTGAACGGTAAATTTGTTATTAAGGAAGGCCAACTTCTTCATGTCGATGAAGCCGAGCTGGTTAAGAAACATAATAAAGCTGCAAAAAGATTGTTGGATCGCTAAAAAGATTTCCTGCATTTATACGAAAGAAAATTTATGACATCTTCTCTCAGCCTTACAAAAAAACTCGTCAACGTTGCCATGGGACGCGAAAGCGCCGATATGGTTATTCGTGACGGTGTGTGGGTGAGCGTTCAATCGGGCGAATTCATCCCTAACACCGACATTGCTATTGTTGATGGACATATCGCCTATGTTGGAGGAGATGCCTCGCATACCATTGCGCAAGATACCAAGATTATTGATGCGGGCGGAAAATATCTTGTCCCCGGTCTGCTTGACGGGCATATGCATGTCGAATCAGGGATGGTCACAGTGACTGAATTTGTGCGCACTGTTGCCAAACGCGGTACCACGGGAATTTTCATTGACCCGCATGAGATCGCCAATGTTTTTGGCCTCAAGGGTGTCAAATTAATGGTGGATGAAGCCGCCGGGCAGCCGATCCACGTTTGGGTACAAATGCCTTCCTGTGTCCCCTCCGCGCCAGGATTTGAGACGCCAGGCGCAGAAATTACCCCCGACGACGTTGCCGAAGCGATGACCTGGCCTGGGATCATTGGGCTTGGTGAGGTGATGGATTTCCCCGGCGTTTTCAACGCTGGTGAGAAAATGATGGCTGAAATCGCCGCCGCTCGCGACGCTGGGAAAGTGATTGGTGGACATTATCCTAATCTTAATCTGGGTACAATTTTTCATGGCTATGTTGCCGCCGGGATCGAGGATGATCACGAGGGCACCCGCGTTGAAGATGCGATCGCCCGTGTTCGCCAGGGGATGAAGGCCATGCTGCGTTACGGCTCCGGCTGGCTGGATGTGGAAGGACAGGTGGATGCGATCCTTAAGCATAAACTGGATTCGCGCCGCTTTATCTTGTGCACAGACGATTCCCATGCGGGGACTCTTACTCAAGATGGGCATATGGACAGAGTGTTGCGCCACGCCATTGACGCTGGCTTGCCACCGTTAACCGCACTTCAGATGATGACGATCAACACCGCCGAACACTTCGGCCTGACCCGTGAAATGGGCATGATCGCTCCTGGCCGCTGGGCAGATGTGCTGCTTGTTGAAGATTTGAACGATTTTCACCCGGAGACGGTGATTGCCAAAGGGCAGGTCATCGCGCAGAAAGGCAAGATCACGATTGATCTCCCGAGCGTGGATTACCCTGTTTGGGCGCGAGATTCTGTCAAGTTGGGGCATCCGCTCAAAGCCGAAGATTTTGCCCTGAAAACGGAAGCAACTGTGGGCACACCCTCCGCTCCGCTTCGAGCACAGGCGAGCGTCACGGCCAATGTTATTGGTGTGATCGAAAACCAGGCCCCGACAAAACATCTGAAGTTGGAAGTCGCAGTGGAGGATGGTGAAGTTTCCTTACCGCTCGCGGGGGGGAAGGAAGGGGGGGCTGATATTGCCAAGCTTGCCTTGGTTGAGCGGCATAAAGCCACCGGTGATGTGACCGTTGGTCTCGTAAGCGGATTTGGCTTTTCGGAAAAATGCGGGATTGCTTCAACGGTTGCGCACGACAGCCATCATATGCTGGTGACCGGAACGAGTGAGGAAGATATGGCAATTGCTGCCAATAAGCTCGCAGAAGTTGGTGGGGGGCAGGTGGTCGTCAAAGACGGCAAGGTGATCGGGTTGGTCGAGTTGGAGATAGCAGGTTTGATGTCTACCGAAGAGGCTTCAATTGTGGCGCAAAAGGCTACCACCGTTCTGGGTGGTTTCAAGGCTTGCGGTTGTACCTTGAGTAACCCGAATATGCAGTTGAGTTTGCTGGCCTTGGTTGTCATCCCTGAACTGAGAATTTCAGATATGGGTCTGGTTGATGTGATTAATTTTGAATTAATCCCTGTGATTGAGACGGGAAAATAAATATGGCTGTGAATTCGCCTTTTCAAAAATTACAAGCGGACCTGGGAGTTTTGATCTCGACAATCCCGGCGGGAGAACGTTTGCTTTCAGAGCCAAAGCTGGCAAAACAATTGGGCGTATCGCGCGCAACTTTACGTGAGGCAATGCGAACATTTGAGACGCAGGGTCTTATCCGCAGGCGGCAGGGAGCGGGAACCTTTGTCGTTGGGCAGGTGCCAGTTTTGGAAAGTGGTCTGGAGGTCCTGGAGAGTATCGAAACAATGGCCCAACGCATGGGGATGACTGTTTCAGTAAAAGATTTCCGGGTTGAGCAAGTGCTTGCAACAGAGAAGCAGATCCAAAAACTGAACGTTCCGCTTGAGACTCCCTTGATTCGAATTTCACGTGTGATGAGTACGAATAAGCGCCCAGCAGCATTTCTGGTCGATACTTTGCCCAGCGATTTTCTCTCAGAAGATGAGCTTCCTGATAAATTTCGAGGCTCTGTGCTGGATTTTTTGATTGCTCGAGGTGATTCGCCTACGATGGCGAAAATAGCTGTAAATGCGAGAAGCGCCCCATCCTATGTGGCTAAAGCCTTAGAAATTCAGCGTGGTGACGTGTTGTTAAGATTGAGTTCACAGCTTTACCTGGATGCGGATCAGGTGATCGACTATAGCATTGGGTATTTTTTACCAGGTTATTTCAATTTTCATGTATTGGGACGCGTACACCTCTAAAACATTTGTATTATGTGTTGAACTATTTTATTTGTAGGAGTTTTAAAAAATTATTATGGAATATTCTAAAGACGAGGCAGTACAGGAAATCAAAAAGCGAGTTAATGCCGCACATGACGACATCGTTCAGTTTATGCGAGATATTGTTGCTATTCCAAGCATGGATGGGCAACTGAAAGATGTCGGGGAGCGAATTGGGGCTGAGATGACAAAGTTGGGCTTTGATGAAGTCCGCTTTGATAAGATGGGAAATATCCTGGGCCGAATTGGCAAGGGCAAGAGAGTTATTGTTTATGACTCACATATTGATACAGTCGGCATCGGTGACCTAGCTGACTGGGAGTGGGATCCTTTTGTAGGCAAGGTCGAAGATGGCATTCTGTTTGCGCGTGGTGCAGTGGACGAAAAGGGTTCCACGCCCGGGATGGTGTATGGCTTAGCGATGGCACGGGACCTGGGCCTCCTCGAAGATACCACCGCCTATTACTTTGGCAATATGGAGGAGTGGTGTGATGGAATCGCTCCCAACATCTTTGTGGAAGTGGATCCGGGGATTCGTCCTGATTTTGTCGTCATCGGAGAGCCGACTAAAATGCAGATTTACCATGGGCACAAAGGCCGGATTGAATTGAAGATCACTGCCTCTGGTAAGTCGGCACACGCCGCATCCCACTATCTGGGTGATAACGCGGTATATAAAATGATGGCAATCATCACACAAATCCGCGAATTGGATCGCCGATTTCGTCTTGGATTGGGATCTCATCCAAAGCAGGGAAACCCCTCAATTGCAGTGACCGATGTCCGGGCACGTACGGATTCTCTCAACGCGGTGCCCAATCAATTTTCGATCTACTTGGACCGCCGTATCACTTCGAACGAGCCACATGATGAAGTCATTGCGCAGGTCAAGGGATTGATCCCCGATTATCTGCAGGGTGAAATCACCGTGGAAGAACTGTTTTACGACGAGCCGTCGTACACAGGATTTAAATTTCCTGTATCAAAGTTCTACCCGGCCTGGCTACTGGATGATACGCATCCGATGACGCAGGCGGGGCAGGATACTATCGAGACGTTATGGGGGGAGAGGCGGAAGTTGGGCACATGGGATTTTTCAACCAACGGTACCTACTGGGCTGGTAAGGCAGGCATCCCCTCGATTGGTTTTGGTCCTGGTAATGAGAAATTTGCACATGCAATTCTAGAGCAAGTCCCGCTAAAGGAGGTTGTCGACGCCACACAGTTTTATGCGCTTTTTCCAATGATATTGTCTGAAAAAATGATAGCAGAAGGATAGATTTCTAGATAGTCTACATTCATATTTATATTGAACTAGGAGGTTCAACATGCGTAGTTTTGCAGGTCGTGATATTCTTTCTTTAAAGAACTTTGAACGAAATGAGTTTTCCCGTGTATTTGAAGTAGCTGATGAGTTGGCACCCTTTGCCCGCAATCGCCAGAATACTGATCTTCTGGCAGACAAAACATTGGTGACAGCATTCTACCAGCCCTCTACCCGGACGCGTTTAGCCCACGAAGCCGCCATGCACCGTTTGGGTGGCCATGTGACTGGTTTTGCTGACGCAAAGATGACCCGCGCGGGTGATTTTTATCAAGAGTCGATTAAAGATACCATCAAGATGTTGGAATTTTACGGTGATGTGGTCGTGATGCGCCATTTCGAGAAAGGCGCACCGCACGAGGCCGCCAAATGGGCTTCAATTCCGATCATTAATGGTGGTGATGGCTGGGGTGAACATCCTACCCAGATATTGACCGATTTATATACAGTTCTAAAAGAAAAGGGCACCATTGATGGCCTGAAGTGGGTTGCTGTTGGTGATATGCGCATGCGTACCATGCATTCATTGGGGCACGCGTTAACACAATATGATTGCCCGATCACCTTTGTGGCGCCTCCTGGCATGGAAATGCCCGAAGAATATGAAAAAGATTTTGATGCGATGGCATTGGACTATAGCTATGCGGACCATGTTGGTGATGTAATTGGTGATGCGGATGTGATCCTTGTTGAACCGACGGTACAGCCTGATTACACTAAATCTCGCGACGAGCGCTCCGGCGAAGTTCCCACCACACCAGATAATTATAAAATCACGTTGGATCTGCTCAAGAACAAAGCCAAATCTGACGCAATCTTGTTACACTCTTTGCCGCGTATGGATGAAGTACCGGATAATGTAGACATTTCCAGATGGTCACGCTACTGGCAGGAAGCTTTCAATGGCGTTGTCATGCGCATGGCTCTGCTGGCATTAATTACCGGTAAAATGGAATAGTTTGAATAAGTTAGCTATTGCAGGGGTGCAGCTGCATCCCTGCAATTTATAAGGAGATTAATTATGCAATCTGATTTGCGAGGCCGAGACTTAATCGGCGATTTGGACTTCAGTAAAGAGGAAGTCGAAACTATTTTGGATGTAGCCTGGGATTTGAAGCGCAAACGCGCTCTCGGAGAATCTCATGCATATCTGCGAGACAAGACGCTGGCGATGCTTTTCTTCTTCTCAAGCACCCGCACGCGTGGTTCATTTGAGTCTGGCATGGCTCAATTGGGTGGACATGCTGCTTTTATCGAAAGCCGCACCACACAAATTTCCCACGGTGATACCGAGACTGAGATGGGCGAAATATTTGGTCGTTATTTCGATGGTATTGCCATCCGCCATGTCGACTGGGGAATTGGAAACCGCTATCTTAATCTGGTTGCCAGCGCATCCCGCGTCCCCGTACTTAATATGCAATGCGAAATTTATCATCCACACCAATGTTTGGCTGATATCATGACCATTATCGAAAAGAAAGGCCGCAACCTGAAACGCAAGAAGATGGTCGTTTCCTGGGCGTATGCCTCCTCTTACCTGAAACCGATTTCCGTGCCGCAATCGCTGATCTTGCAGATGCCACGCTTCGGTCTGGACGTGGTTCTCGCGCATCCGCCTGAGTTCAAGCTAATGCCTGAGATCATGGAGCAAGCCCAGGAAGCAGCCCGTGTCGCCGGCGCAGGATTTGAAGTCACCGATGATATGGAAGCAGCTTTCAAAGATGCCGATGTCGTCTACGCAAAATCCTGGGGTCCATTGTTGACCACCCAGGATCCCGATGAAGGGAAAGTCATTCAGGATAAATACAAGAGCTGGATCACCGATCAACGCAAAATGGATTTGGCGAAAGAAGATGCGATTTATATGCATCCCCTTCCCGCAGATCGTGATGTTGAAGTCACCAGTGAAGTGATGGACGGACCGAACTCTGTTGTTTTTGACCAGGCTGAAAATCGTATGCATGCCCAAAAAGCCGTTATGGCTTTAACGATGAGGTAAAAAATGGCAGATAAAAAAGTAGCTGTTCTCGCCGTTGGTGGGAATGCCCTGATCGTAGATAAAAATAAAAAATCGATTCCCGATCAATTTGACGCGGTCAAAGAGACGATGAGTCATATCGCCGGGATGATCGAAGATGGCTGGGACGTTGTCATCACTCATGGGAATGGACCCCAGGTTGGATTTATCCTGCGCCGTTCTGAGTTATCATTGCACGAACTGCACCCCGTCCCTATGGATTACTGCGGTGCAGATACACAAGGTGCAATCGGTTATATGGCACAGAAAGCCCTGCATAATGAATTCAAGAAACGTGGCATTGATAAAACAGCCGTGACTGTTGTGACCCAAGTTGAAGTTAGCGCAGATGACCCCGCATTCCAGAACCCTTCCAAACCAGTTGGCTCATTCCTCGATGAGGAAACCGCCAAGGAACGCATGGCACAGGGACAAGATTTTATTGAAGATGCCGGCCGGGGCTGGCGTCGGGTTGTGCCTTCACCATTGCCGATGAATATCATTGAAGTCAGTGCAATCAAAAAACTGATCGAGGGTGGCTTCTCTGTCATCGCGGTTGGTGGAGGAGGCATCCCTGTAGTTGAGAAAGAAAATGGTGATCTGCGCGGTGTTGAAGCGGTGATTGACAAAGATTTCGCTTCTGGCCTGCTCGCCAACAATATCGGGGCGGATTTGCTGATCATCTCAACTGCGGTGGAGAAGGTCGCAATAAACTTTGGTAAAGAAAATCAGGAATGGCTTGATAAAATGACCGTTGCTGAAGCTGAGAAATATATTGCAGAAGGTCACTTTGCACCTGGCAGTATGCTCCCTAAAATTCAGGCAATTGTCAAGTTTTTGAAAGAAGGCGGCAAAAAAGCCCTCGTCACCGATCCCCCGAATATTCAACGCGCGTTGCGCGGTGAAACGGGGACATGGATCGTTCCGTAAATTGTCTTGAAGGGGCGGGTCTTTGACCCGCCCCTATCTGTATATGAAACGTTTCCTTGCTATCATCACATCTCCTCCCCTCATTCTCGCGGCGATAGCCGCGTTCGCTTACGGTATCCTTGCACCCCAACTTGGTTTTTATTGGGACGATCTCCCCATTGGCTGGATCCGCTACGAGCTTGGCACCGAAGCCCTCTCTCGTTACTTCTCCACCAACCGTCCTGCAATGGGAATTCTCTACCAAGGCCTCACCGGCATCATCCCTTTTAAACCCATATACTGGCAATTTCTAGCCCTTATTCTTCGCTGGATAAGCTCGGTTCTTTTCTGGGCTATTTTCCGTCAACTTTTTCCGCGGCAAAAGACGCTCTCAATTGTTGCAGGTTTACTTTTCCTCCTCTACCCTGGATTCAACCAACAATTTATCTCCTTTGTTTATAGCTCTCATTTTTTTACACTTGTCTTCTTTCTTTTATCCATTTTTGCCATGCTCAAGCGAACACAAATTTGGACAATCGCAGCACTGCTCGCCTCTACAATTAATCTCCTTCTAGGGGAATATTTCTTCCTCTTGGATTTGATACGTATCCCCATTCTTTGGACTACTCTTGGAGATTTCCCCAATCTCAAGGAACGAGTGCGGCGCGTGTTTTTAGCCTGGTCACCGTATTTGGGCATTTTATTGGTGATGATCATCGGCCGTGTTTTCTTCATCTCCAATGAGACTTACGGGTATAGTCTCCTCGCCGAATTGCGTGCTGCCCCGCTCCTTACTCTCAGGGATTTAATCAAAACTGTATTCCTCAGCCTCTGGACAACCCTCATTGCTGCGTGGGGGCAGGCATTTGTACTTCCAGATTTTGAATTGCAGGGAAAAGTTACCATTGCCATTTATCTTTTGGTAATTATATTTTCTCTTGCCGCTACATTATTTGCATATCATCTCTCTCCTGCCCGTAGGGGAGATTCTCGAGAATCAGAGGGAGAAAAACAGGATGCAATCAGGCTGATCTTCCTCGGCTTCTTCGCCGCCCTTCTCGCTGGCATTCCCTTTTGGATGACGGGATTGCCCGTTTCGCTCGGTTTTCCGGCTAATCGGGCAACATTGCCTTTTATACTTGGTAGCGTACTTGTCCTTGTTGGATTTTTGACTTTCCTGCCACGCAAAAATTTGCGATTATTTATTTTTGCCCTGTTGATCGCATTCTCTGCTGGCCGTCAATTTTTATGGGCAGATGAATTCCGGCGAGATTGGAACGTACAAAAAAATCTATTCTGGCAACTCTCCTGGCGCGTCCCCGCTATAGAAGAAGATACCGCTATTCTTCTCAACGAAGGTGCGCTCAAGTTTTATGCTGACAACTCTCTCAGCGCTCCCCTCAACTGGATTTATGCCCCCAAGGCAACAGAAGCCCACATCCCCTATATGCTTTTTTATCCGCGCTCGCGGCTTGGGCAGGGAATACCGGCTCTTGAAAAAGGGCATTCGTTGACGCATGATTTCATTGCCGGAGAATTTCACGGAAATACTTCGCAGATGATTTTGGTTAATTTTTCACCGCCGGGATGTGTGCATATTGTAGATCCTGAGATTGACACCAAGAATCGCTTTATTTCTGATATTTTGCTTCGGGATGCTGCATCCTTATCTCGCCCAGAGCTGATCCTGCCCTTTGGCGAACCCCAACTCCCAGACATCTACGCACCCGAGCCTGCGCATGGATGGTGCTATTATTTCGAGAAAGCGGATTTGGCCCGCCAATTTGGTGATTGGGATCAAGTCGTCGCATTGGGCGCCCAGGCTTTTAACACGGGAGACCATCCCAACGACCCAACAGAGAATTTTGTTTTTATCGAAGGCTATGCATTCACAGGAGACTGGGCGCAGGCCGAGCAACTATCCGTTCGTGCGAATCGGGTTTCTCCATCCTATATGGCCCCATTGTTATGCCCTCTCTGGGAGCGAATCGAAGCAAACACAATCGATGGTCTTTATAAAACAGAGACTTTGATTCGTGTCAGAGAAAAATTGAATTGTAAGTAAAAATAAGTTCTTTATCCTTCGGAAGAAGGATATTTGACATTCGACAAAATACCTTAACTCTTTTATCCTTTATAATAGAACCTTGAAAGGAGGCGATGCCGTTAAAACTGCATTACCTGAATATTTAATCGTTGTTGAAAGTTTCAAACCTAATTAAGTAGTAGAAATGAATAAGAAGATTTTATGGTTTATGAGTATTTTGATGATTGCTGCCTTTGTGCTTTCCGCCTGTGGCGGCGGTGCTGACGCCCCCGCAGCAGAAGAGGCCCCCGCAGTTGGAGAAGCCCCCGCAGCAGAAGAAGCTCCCGCGGCGGTTGAAGAAATGGTCGACTGCAAGGCAGAAGCTTCTGGTGAAACCGAGGGTTCCTATCAGATCCCGGCAACCATTGAAGGTTGTTATAACGTTGGCTTCGTTTATGTTGGCCCTCATGATGATGGCGGCTGGACACAGGCTCACGATGTTGGTCGTATGTGGGTTGAAGATAATGTCGAAGGTGTACATACTGCCTATGTTGAGATCGTGGCAGAAGGTGCCGATGCTGAGCAGGTTATTCGCTCCCTGGCTCGCAAGGGTTTTGATGTAATTTTCACCACTTCCTTTGGTTATATGGATGCCTCCGAAGTTGTTGCTGACGAATTCCCGGATGTGGATATCATCCACCTGACCGGCTTCAAAGCGAATGAAGCAAACTTTGGTAACCTGATGGGCGCCATGGAAGACATGAAATATCTGGCTGGTATGTTGGCTGGCTCCCGTGCAAAGATGGATGGCAATCCCAAACTGGGCTATATTGCTACCTATCCATCTCCCGAAGAATCCCGCTTGGGCAATGCCTTTGCCTTTGCCTTAGGCGTTGCTGAGATTTGTCCTGATTGCACTATTGATGTGCTTTTGATTTCGACTTGGGATGATCCTGTTGTAGAAAAAGAAGCAGCTATTTCTCTTTTTGATGCCGGTGCAAGTGTTGTGATTACTGATGCCGATAGCCCCATTCCAGCGGAGGTTGCTCCAGAAGGCAGATGGGGCATCACCTATAACTATAGCGAAAATTGTATAGTAGAAACTTGCCTGACTTCTGTATATTGGAATTGGGGTCCTGTTTATGGTCGTATCATTGAAGAATCAATAGAGGGTATCTGGCGAGGTGGTTCAGAATACTTTGATGCAGATACTGGCGCAATGGGATTATTTGGCTTTATGGATGGCGAGACTATGCAACCCGGCACGGCTGAACTCCCCGAAGAAGATTTATCTCTGATTGAAGATACCCTTGCCAAGATGTTGGTTGGCGAATTTGATCGTTTTGATGTTTTTTCTGGACCACTTACCGATAACCAAGGTAATGAAATCCTCGCAGAAGGCGAAACCCTTGAACAAATTGACCTTGTCGGTTTCGCACAATCTGGTAGCGAATGTGAAATCGGTATGTACTGGTGGAATGAGAATATCACCACCGAACTACCGTAACTTGAGTTGATCGTGGGTGTAGAAAAACTATTGTATTTGAGATTCGATGATGAAAAAATGAAAAAGAGAGTATTTTATGCGCGTTGAAATAAAAGATATTCGAAAATATTTTGGAACTGTCAAAGCGAACGATGGCATTACCTTGACGTTAGAAGAAGGGCATATCTACGGGTTGCTGGGCGAAAATGGAGCCGGCAAAAGTACCCTGATGAAAATCCTTTCAGGATACCAAACTTTCGATACGGGGGAAATTGTTTTTGATGGACAGCCCCAAGTATTTGATTCTCCTCGCTCTGCTCTGGCTAGCGGGATTGGTATGTTATATCAAGAACCCCATGATATGCCACCCTTCCGCATTATTGATAATTATTTGCTGGGATGTGACAAGCATCTGCGCTTGAATTACCGAAGAGCGGAGAAAGAGCTTAATGAGTTATCTTCACGCTATGGTTTTGAACTTGATATAGAAGATCAAGTCGATTCGCTTTCTCTTGGGGAACGTCAACAACTCGAATTAGTGCGTTTGCTGGCGGGGGGAGCGGAGGTGTTGATTCTTGATGAGCCGACCACCGGCATTAGTGCCGAGCAGAAGAATGTTTTATTTGCTTCAATGCGTAAACTGGCGCATGAAGAAGGCAAAACGCTTATTTTAGTATCACATAAATTAAGTGAAATACAAGAACTTTGTGATCATGCTTTTGTCTTGCAGCGGGGGAGATATGTTGGAGAGATGGGAATTCCCTGTCCTAATGACAAATTGGTTGAACTAATGTTTGGGCAGGTACCGCCACGTTCAGAACGCCCCGCTTTTTAGTTAGAGAAGCCCATGCTGGAAGTGCGTAATCTTGCTATTTCCACTTACCGTTTGGCTGTAAAAGATTTTAATATGTCTGTGCGGGCGGGTGAAGTTTTTGGCTTGGCAGGTTTGGAGGGAAGTGGTCAACGATTACTGATGCAGGCTTGTGCCGGTTTGGTACGTCCTGAAAGTGGAGAGATTATCTTGGATGGGGAGGATATTACAAGTTGGTCTTATCATAAAACTCGAAAAGCTGATGTTGCTTATGTTGCCGCAGGACGACTTGAGGAGGGACTTCTTTCTGGTCTATCGTTAACAGAGCATGTTGTTCTTTCACAAAAAGAGCATAATTTCTTTGTCGATTGGAACGCCTCAGAGCAGGATATGCAGGAACGTATTAAATATTACCAAATTGTTGGTCGCCCGGATTCTACTGCTGACGAACTTTCTGGGGGGAATCAGCAGCGATTACTTTTTAGTCTACTTTGGGATAAGTTGAAACTAATTTTATTAGAGCATCCCACTCGCGGACTAGACGTTCGCTCAACCAACTATATTTGGGATCTCTTTTATCAGCGGCGCAAGGATGATACGGCGATTTTATTTATATCTCCGGATTTGGATGAAATTATCGAGCGCAGTGATCGCATTGCTGTTTTCTCTGGAGGTGTGATGTCGCGTATTGTGGATGCAAAAATAACCTCTGTGGAAGAACTTGGACATTTGATTGGAGGCAATTTATGAAAACCCGTGACTGGGTAGAACGGGTTTGGCCTGTTGTACCTGTTTTTGCCGCATTATTATTTACTACAGTACTACTTTTTCTCTTTGATACAAACCCTATTGAAGCCTTTCAAGCCATGTGGCAGGGAGCCTTCGGCACGCAAGACAATACGCTAAGTGTGATGGCTTTTACCATCCCGCTCTTATTAAGTTCCCTTGGCTTGCTCGTGACTTTTACAGCAGGTTTGTGGAATATCGGTATCGAAGGGCAAATTGTGATGGGCGCAGTTGCGGCTAGCTGGGTAGCCTTATATATGGATGCCTCGCGCCCTGTGATGATTGCAGTAGAAATTATTGTGGCGATGCTGGCTGGGGCATTGTGGGCTGGATTAGTAGGGTTGTTAAAAACTCGCGGCGGCGTGCATGAGATTTTTGGCGGGCTGGCATTAAATAATCTGGCTATCATTTTTACAAATTTCCTTATTTCTGGTCCTTGGCAACCTCCTGAAGGTGGTAGTTTCCATGGAACAGTTCCTTTCCCTGAAGCTGCTCAACTTTCTCGTTTTGCTGAATCGCGTTTTGCGCCAATCTCGCTACTTTTTGCGCTGATTGCTTTTGCAGTGGTATTTATAGCCCTGAAAGGCACTACTTGGGGTTTGAAACTAAAAGCATTAGGCAAAAATCCGCGTTCGGCTTTTTTATTAGGTGTTTCTAGCGAACGCGAAGCCATTTTTTCCTTGATGTTTTGTGGTGCATTAGCCGGGTTGGGCGGTGCAGTGAGGGTCTTGAGTTGGTATGGAAATTTGAAACAAAATATCTCAGGGGGCATTGGGTATTTGGCTTTGCTCGTGGTCATGTTGGCAGTTTATCGAATACTTTTAGTCCCTCTGATCTCATTTTTCTTTGCAGCAGTACTTAACGGCAGTATCGTTTTGCAATTGCGAACTCAACTACACTCTTCTTTGGGGGGCATCCTTACCGGTGTTATGGTGCTTTTTGTTCTCTTATTTGGCTCGAGTAAAGGACTAGGCATTGGCAAACCTTCAAGCGAAGAGACACCGAAACTAGAAAATAGTGAGAGTAAAACATGAATGAAAGTGAACTAATACGAACCTTAGCGTCAATTATTTTACAAGGCACCCCACTGATAATTGCTGTCATTGGTGAGACCATAACAGAGCGGGCGGGCGTTATCAACTTGTCTTTAGATGGCACAATGCTTATGTCGGCGATGACAGGCTTTGTGGTTGCGTATAAAACAGATAGTGTTTGGTGGGGCTTTCTTGCGGGTGCGGCGGTTGGCGCATTATTTGCACTGATTATCGCTTTTGGTAGCATCCGACTGCGCCAAAGCCAAGTGGCTGTGGGCTTCGTACTTACCCTGCTCGGTGACGATTTGAGTGCCTTTTTAGGGCAAAATTTTACCCGTATACCTGGTCCTGCTGTTGATTTTTTACCCATCCCTATTTTAAAAGATATTCCTATTCTAGGACCGATATTTTTCAATCATAATATCGTGGTTTATTTTGCCTTTGCGTTGGTTGGCTTAACATGGTGGTGGTTCAATCGTACACAACCGGGCTTGCACTTACGCGGGGCCGGAGAACGCCCAGAAGCTGCCTTTGCACGCGGTGTTAATGTTAACCGAGTGCGTTATATCTACTCCCTCGTAGGCGGCGCATTTGTAGGTATTGCTGGAGCATCTTATTCTTTAAGCGTTAAAGTAGGCTGGGCAGAAGGTCATACTCGTGGTTTGGGTTGGATAGCCCTAGCAATTGTTATTTTTGGCGGATGGTCACCCATTCGTGGCGCACTAGGTGCGATACTCTTTGGGGCTACCAAAGCTCTCGCCACTGTGCTACAACGAACATTCCCAGAGGTATCTGTCGTTGCCTTCAATGCAATCCCTTGGCTCTTGATGATTCTGGTATTATTGGCTGTTGGTAGTGAAGCTACTGAACGGCTTGTTCTTATTATGCCGCGCCCCTTACAGCGTCCATTACGGCGTTTCTTAGGTGCGGCATCACCAATGGCTTTAGGAACAATTTTTGGTGAAGATTGAAAAAAAGGAGGTGTTGTTAATGACAAAACAAACCCCAAAATAATATCTTGGATTGAGAAAATTTGGGATAGTTTAATGCGATTGTGGAAACCTAAGAGTTTTAGATTGTGGATAGGCTTCGGGACGCACATGATTTGGGTTTGGGTGCCGTCTCAGATAAACATTTGTGCGGCGTAAGCAGAAAAATCTTCACGCCGAGAAGATGTTGATTTGTAGCACTCAAGTTAAAGTCACACCACTCCGCTTCGGTGCAAGTGTACGAGACGAGGCTTTTTTTCCCTTTTTTCACACGCTTATAAACCATCCTAAAAAATGTTTGTTCTAAATAATAAGGAGAAGAAAGATGAAAAAGAAATTTCTAGTTATGTTTTTGGCTTTAGCGTTAGTTTTGGTAGCCTGCCAACCTGCGCCTGCCGAGGAAGCCCCTGCTGTAGAAGAACCCGTTGCAGAAGAACCTGTCGCGGAAGAACCTGCAGAAGAGCCAGCTGCAGAAGCAGAGCCATTGACTTTCGGTATGGTTTTGGTTGGACCTAAAAATGACCGTGGCTGGAGTCAAGCGCATTTTGAAGGGGGCTTATATATTGAGGCGAATATGGAAGGCGCAAAAATGATCGTCTTCGAGAGCCTCAACCCCGGCGATAAACCTGAAGCCACGCTTGAGGGTGTTGTGGATGATATGGTTGCTCAAGGTGCCACTCTGGTTATCACTACATCCGATGCTTTTGAAGAAGATACAGTCGGTGTAGCAGAAAAATACCCCGATGTAGTTTTTATCAACTCTTCAGGCGATGATGTTTTGGTTGGCGGCGCGCCATCAAACTTGGGCAATACTATGGGACAAATGGTCAATATGAAATATATTGCTGGCTGTTCTGCTGCTTTGGCAACTGAAACAGGTCAGATTGGCTACCTTGGACCACTAATCAATACAGAGACAAAACGAGAAGCCTCTGCTGCCTATTTGGGCGCACGCTACTGCTACGAAAATTACAAAGGTGGCGATCCTGCTGATTTGAAATTCACCGTCACCTGGATTGGTTTTTGGTTCAATATCCCCGGCGTAACCCTTGACCCAACCGAAGTTGTGACCAGTTTCTTTGATAGTGGCGCAGATGTGGTTTTGAGCGGCATTGATACTTCTGAAGCTATTGACGGTGCTGGACAGCGTGCCAGTCGAGGCGATGCTGTTTGGGCATCACCTTACGGTCATATTGACGGATGTGACAATGCGCCAGATGTATGCTTGGGTGCTGCGTTCTTCAACTGGAATCCTGCCTATCTGGCAATCGCTGAATCTGTTGTAGCTGGCACTTGGGAACAATCTTGGGATTGGAACCTGCCCTACTGGGATGACCTAACAGACCTTGACCAGACCAATGTTGGCTGGAGCGATGGTTCTGCTCAAAGCGAAGAACTAGCCGCTAACTTAGATGATTTCGTTGCTAAATTGGCAGCCGGAGAAATTGATCTCTGGGCAGGTCCTCTCAACTTGCAAGATGGTACTGAGTTAGTTGCTGAAGGCGCAACCGCTGAAGG
>NZ_CEYOSI010000054.1:0-17993 GCF_982879505.1 Candidatus Desulfolinea nitratireducens | reverse complement strand
TGACGCATGATCGTTGCATAAGAATCATCCACCTGGCGGAAGAGCAGATCACGGCGCACGGATTCGTCCCTCTCTTCGGCGAGCAACTGATCAACGAGCATCATCTCGGCAAAGGTGGATGCTGTCTCGGCGAGGGGCAGGGAGGAGTGGAAGGTAAAGATAGTATGATCTCCGGCCAGCATCGAATGGATCGCATGTCCCAGCTCATGGGCCATTGTCGCCACGTCATCGGCGCGACCCTGATAATTGAGCAAAACCCACGGGGCCATTTCCGGGGTAACCGACCAGCAAAATGCGCCGCCGCGTTTGCCCTTGCGGACTTCGCTGTCGAGATGATCATCGTCGAAAACACGCTGGGCAAGGGTAGCAAGCCTGGGGTCAAAGGTCGCAAAGGATCCCAGCACCATTTCTGCGGCTACCCCAAAATCGTAGGTTTTTTCTGATTTGACCACGGGCGCGTAAACGTCATAGCGACGCAATTTATCCACGCCGAGGTGCTTGGCCTTTAGCTTGAAATAACGCTGGAAGACATTCGCATTTTTTTCGCACACATCCAGCAAAGTGTCCACGGCCTCGTCCGGGATATCGTTCCCCAGATTGCGGGCGGAAATAGGCTCGGCGAAGCTGCGCATGTTGACATTCTCGTTGCCCCAATCGCGAACCCGCGTTTGGTACATTTGTCCGAGAATCGGCCCGTCATCCCCATAAACCTGATAAAGTTCCTGGTAGGCTGCCGCACGTAGATCAGCATCTGCCCCACGGACGTAGGTCATCAACTCGCCGCGCGTCATCTCTTTGGTCTCACCATCCACATCCAACTTGAAGACGTAGCGATTCGTGATCGCGCTGTAAAGGGTGATGAGAGCGCTTGAGCCAGTCACATTTTTTATGTTGAGAATCTTTTCTTCAGCTTCACTAAGTGTATGCGGTTTGAAATTGCGGATTTCTTCAAGATAATAACGATAATCGCCAGCGACATCCATAAAATGTTCTGCTGTTTCGGCATCGAGGTCTTTCCACCACAGATCAAAGAAGAGTGTGCGGTTTTGGACTTCGGCAAGGAATTGCTCCACACGCGATTGTGCCGATTGGGCAGTTTGATCCTGGGTATCGGCAGAGAAGGCCAATCCAGCAAAAGAGTAAAGCCGATGGGCAAGCCTTGTGCTCTTTTCAGAAGATTCGAGCATTTCCATAAAGTTTTCCACATCCATATCTGCTTTCAGGGTTGGACGCAGGGCTTCAAATGCGGTGACTTGCTCGTCAAGGTCTTTATAAGTCTTTTCCAGCTCCGGGCTTTCAAAGCTCGGGAAAAGGTCTTCAAGACTCCATTTCGTTTGGGTAAAGGTCATTCAATACTCCTGATCTTTTCTATTGATTCTCTACCAAATAATCGTAACGCGCACGTAATGTGCTGTGAATATAATTCTGCCATACGGATACAATACGATTCTGGGCATAGCTGTGCGTGGCATAGGTTTGGATGATGAAACGGTCGTCCACACAGGAAACGGCGACCAGGTCATTGCTCGATGAGGTGCCATATAAACCCCACAGAGGTATAGCTGAGCTTCCTGGAGCAAGGCGCATGCGGTCTCCGAGATCAAAACCGAGCCAATAACCGGTTACCTTACTCAATGAGACGCCTTCATTCGGCGTGTGATGGGTGCGGTGAGTCCCGTCAACCGGGTAAATGACTGTATCGTCAAGATTTGCTCCTGTCCAGTCACGATCAAAATCGACGCCGCAGCGTCCCAGCAGCAGGCTCAGTTTGCCATTAGCGAGCGAATTCATGTCCCACTCTTCAAGGATGACCGAACTGCCTTTCCCCAACGCATTGTTCAAATATTCATAAAACTCTCCCTGAAAATCGCTGCGTATTTCTTTGGCAGCAATAATCAGGTCCCAGCCTTGCCCGTTGGGTCCATTCGAAAGCAGTTGATTCTTGAAGCGTCCGAGGGCATCCTTTTCATCGACATGCCTTAAACCCATGCCTGATATGGCAATTGGCACATAGCGATAAACATTGAAATCAGCGGCAATATCTTCAAAGACCAGGATGCTGGCAGTTTTCATCCATGTGTCAAAATCTTCCATTGTAGAGGCTGCTGTGGTGGGTGGTACAACTGCAGGGGCAGCCGCTGCAGTTGGCGGAGGAGCGAGGGTTGGTTGCAGTGGGGCTGCGGCAGGGGCCTGGTTATTCAATGCCGATTGGGTAAGCTGTAAGACCATCGCAGTTGCCTCCAATTCCAGCGAGGCTTTTGTAGAATCAAAGGCTGGTGGGGAGGACGTAGTTCCTGTATCAATGGAACATGCCAAGATAAAAACCAGCGCAACAAAAAGCAAGGCGATTCTGTTTCGGTAACTTAATGAGGGGGCCATGGATTCTCCTTTTACTGTCTACAAAAAAATGGATTTGAAACCTGCAATTATTGTACAACAAAACGGCCCCTGTTGATATTCAATAGGGGCCGTTTTTGAATTAGAGATTAAAGCGGATATGCACGATCTCTCCGTCCTGGACAATATATTTCTTGCCCTCCAGACGGAGCTTGCCTTTGTTGCGGGCCTCACTCATCCCGCCGAGCGTGGTCAGGTCCTCATAGGTGACCACCTCCGCGCGGATAAACCCCTTTTCAAGATCAGAATGGATCGTGCCCGCTGCTTCCTGCGCGTTTGCACCGCGATGCAATGTCCACGCCCGGACCTCGTCTTCGCCAACAGTAAAAAAGGATTGCAGTTGCAGGAGGTCATAAGAAAGGCGGATCATTTTATTCAACCCGGGCTCTTTGATGTCGTATTCTTCCATGAACATTTTTGCATCATCAACGGGAAGTTGCGAGATTTCCATTTCCAGCTTGCCCATCAAATCCACGATGGGGATGGAATGCTCCGATTCGATCGCAGGTGGGGCCTGCCCCTCGCCGAGATTCAGCAGGATCATCATCGGTTTTCGAGTCAGTAATCCAAACCCGGAGAGATCACTTTTCTCTAGCTCTGTGAACTCGATTCCACGCAGCGGCTTCTCTTCGGAAAGAATTTTATGCAAACGTTCAAAAAGTTCAGTTTCCCGCGCGTTGACGACTTTATCCGTCCCGCCGCGCTGACTTTCGCCAGAGAGTTTCTCGAGTTTTCGCTCGACGGCGATCAGGTCATTTAACAGCAATTCGCTATTCATCGCAGAGATGTCTCGAGCCGGATCCACGCTCCCAGACGCGTGCGCGACGCTCTCGTCCTCAAAGCAGCGCACCACATGAATTAATCCATCCATCTGGGCGATCTGGTTGAGCAATTGCCCGGAAATGCTGCCCTGCCCGCTGCCTTCCAATCCGGCAATATCGGCATAGGTGACCTTGGCATACACGGTCTTTTTGGGGTTGTACATTGAAGAAAGCTGATCCACACGCGGATCTGGTACATCAACAACCGCAGTATTCACCTCCATCCGTCCGGCGCTGGCGTTGGTGGGCTGATCATGACCAGTAAGGGCGTTAAAGAGGGTTGTTTTACCTGTTTGGGGAAGTCCTATTATTCCTAGTTTCATTATTTTCCTTTAAGACTTTAGACCATAGACCTTAGACTTCAGATTTTGCAAAAAAGCTGAGATTTGATGTCTGTAATCTTAGGTCTGTTTTTCATCCTTGACCTGTTTGCATGCTATGTGTATACTACAAAACGCACTTGCCGAAGTGCTTGTACTGAGCATGCCGAAGTGGCGGAACTGGCAGACGCGCACGACTCAAACTCGTGTTCCCTTGGGAGTGAGGGTTCGATTCCCTCCTTCGGCACAGCATTATAGCACGCCCTTCTCTTGTGAGAAGGGCGTCTTTTTTGAAGGGAATGTTATACTTTCTCAAACTCACAGGATAGGGTTGAGGTATAGATCTATGCAGGATTTTCTCTGGTGGCGTGATGGGATTATTTATCAAATTTACCCGCGCTCCTTTCTGGATACCACAGGAAACGGGTTGGGTGATCTGGCTGGTATAACCGCCCGCCTTGATTATCTGGCCAATCTTGGGATTGATGCGATCTGGCTCTCTCCCTTCTTTCCCACCCCGGATGCCGATTTTGGCTACGATATCAGCGACCATGTGGATGTTGATCCACGTTTTGGCTCACTGGCAGATTTTGACGAATTAGTGGAAGCAAGCCACAAGCGGGGGATTCGAATCATTCTTGACCTTGTCCTGAATCACACCTCCGACCAGCATCCCTGGTTCCAGGAATCACGCATTAACAAAACCAATCCCAAACATGACTGGTATCTCTGGGAGTCTCCCTCCCCCTCAAAGGGGGAGGGGTCAGGGGTGGGGGTTCCAAATAAATGGCAATCCGTTTTTGGCGGTAAAGCCTGGACATGGGATCAGATACGCGGCCAATATTATTACCATATGTTCCTCAACGAGCAGCCAGACGTAAACTGGCGCAATCCCGAGGTCCGTAAGGCTCAAATGGATGTGCTGCGTTTCTGGCTGGAGCGTGGGGTGGATGGATATCGGCTTGATGTTTTCAATGTCTATTTTAAAGATGACCAACTCCGCGAAAACCCGGGAAAATTGGGGCGCAGGGCCTTTGAGCGCCAGGAGCATATTTACGATACAGACCGCCCTGAAATGGACTCTGTGCTTGAAGAGATGCGCAGCATCCTGGATGAGTATCCCGAACGCTACGCCGTGGGAGAAACCTTCCTCCCCACACCCGAAAAGATCATTCGCTATAATGGGCAAAAAAAACTGCATGCTGCCTTCGATTTTGAATTTCTCTGGAGCAACTACAAGCCCTCAAAATTTTTAACTGCCATTCAAAATTGGGAAAAGGTTGCGGCTGAAGCACAGATCTGGCCCAATTACGTTCTCAGTAATCACGATGTTCCCCGGCCTGCCACGCGTTACAGCATAGGCGAAGACGATGCCCGTGCGAAAGTTATCATGGCGATGCTGCTGACCACTCGCGGGACACCCTTTCTCTACTATGGTGAAGAGATCGGGATGCGCGATATCTCACTGCGCCGCAGCGAGATCATGGATCCGCCCGGGAAAAAATATTGGCCTTTCCATAAGGGCAGGGATGGCTGTCGCTCCCCGATGCAATGGGATGCATCAGAAAATGCGGGCTTTTCCACAGAAAATCCCTGGCTGCCTGTCCATCCTAATTCAGAGAAACGAAACGTTGCAGCACAACAGGAAAACGAACACTCACTTTTCCACTTTACGCGAAGCTTGATCGCATTACGTAAAGAAAATATAACTTTGCTGCGGGGTGAGTTTATTCCGTTAAAGGATATGCCGCGGGGCGTGTTGGCTTATTTGCGTAAAAGTGATGAAGAGACTATTTTGGTCGCCTTGAATTTTAGCGAAAATATGAAGAAGCTCATATTACCAAAGAAATCATGGCAAATTCTTTTCTCTGAAAACAGGGAAGATAAAATTACCGAAGATGCGCTTTTGCTATTTCCGCATGAAGTAATTATACTCAAGGCAAATTAAGGAAACAGATGTACAATGAAATTCTAGATCTTTCTCACTATAATATTGTCGCTATCATTCCGGCCTATAAAGTTGAGAAGCAAATCACTGAAACTTTGGCACGCGTGCCAGATTATATCCGCCTGATCATCGTAGTGGATGATGCTTCACCAGATCAGACAGGAAAGGTCGTTGCGCAGGTAAAAACCAAAGATTCGCGCATCATATTAATTGAACATGCAGAAAACCAAGGGGTAGGTGGGGCGATGCTTTCCGGGTTTCGGGAAGCGCTCAAAAGCAATGCCCAGGTTATTCTCAAGATTGATGGCGACGGGCAGATGAGCGACTATGACCCACGCCCCCTCCTTGAACCACTGATCCGCGGCCAGGCAGATTATGTCAAAGGGAATCGTTTTCGAGATTTCAAGGCGCTCAAATCTATGCCTTGGATTCGTCAGATCGGGAATATGGGGCTGGGTTTTCTCGTCAAAGCCGCCACCGGCTATTGGAATTGTTTTGATCCCACCAATGGATTTTTTGCCATTCGGAACGAAGCCCTTGCAGCACTGCCTTTGGAACGTATTCAAAAGAGTTATTTTTTTGAAACTTCAATGCTGGGTGAGTTGTATCTGGTTGGGGCCGTTATCCGAGATATTCCCTATCCCGCTGTTTATGGCGATGAAAGATCAAATCTATCAGTTCTCAAAACTCTCTGGGAGTTTCCTCCAAAACTTACTCATATTTTCTTTCGCAGAATGCTGGTCAAAAATTTTCTTTTTGATTTCAGTATGGAATCGATCTATTTGCTCGCAGGAATCCCGATGTTTTTTTTCGGTCTAATTTTTGGGATCGTTAAATGGATCAAGTATATTAATTTGGGGATTCCTGCCCCGACAGGGACGATTATGATACCTGTTATATCGGTTATGCTCGGGGTACAATTAATTCTGGCCGCCGCAAATATTGATTTGCAATCTGTACCAAAAGAACCGCTTTGTAGTGGTGAATTAAAATAAGAAAAGAGAGAACCATACTGATAGTGCAATCAAATAGCGTGCCTGCTATATTTGCCTATTTAAATATTATAAAGATCAATTACGATTGCAGGCACGTTTATGGAAGATGGAGAGTTTTTGATGCAAAGAAGTGATTTCAAGAACTATAAAGAAAAATTTGTCTCTGCAACCAAAAAAGTATTGAAAACTGAACATTCAGAAAATTTGGATGAGGCTGCTTTCCCGGCATATAGCAATCCAAACCTTTTGATGAGCTTCCTCTTTTGGGAACGGTTATATCGTGTGATTCAGTATGTTGAAAAACGAGGAAATTTAAACGCAGCTCTGGATTTTGGCTGTGGAAGCGGGGTCATGCTGCCTTTTCTTTCGCAACATGCAACTAAGGTTATTGCTGTAGATATTGATCTGGAACCTTTGAGGCGCCTTGAAAAATATATTGCTTTTGATAAAAAGGTGCAATTTTTAGAGAGCTTTACCGATATTCCCCGCCAGTCCCTTGATTTAATCATTGCTCTTGATGTCTTAGAGCATGTGGACGATTTAGAAAAGGTACTGGCGCAACTTTCTTCACTTCTCACGCCCAGTGGAGAGATTATCATTTCTGGCCCAACTGAAAGTATTTTATATAAACTTGGGCGTTTCATCGCGGGTCCAACTTACTCGGGGGATTATCATGTTAGAAATATTTATGATATTCAAGACATTACAGACAAATATCTAAATGTGAGAAAGCTAGCGACTCTTTTCTACCCAATCCCCCTTTTTCTCATTTTTACGGGAAGAGCTGACTAGCAAGTTTGCTTTTTCTCCGGGGGACAGTATACTGGTTCTTAGATGAATGAATTTTCCTATATCCCCGGGATCAAACCTTTAAACCCTGGCCCCTTGACGCGCTTTCTGCCTCCGCTTGAGGAGGGAGTCTCCTCTGCATGGCTGGAAACCCATGTCGATCTGGGGGCTTGGGTGCTCGATCCTTTTGGGAGTTCCCCTCAGCAAGCCATTCGTACGGCGCGAAAGGGATATCGCGTTTTGGTTGCCGCGAATAATCCTGTCGCGCGTTTTATGCTCGAGATGGCTGCCGATCCCCCATCCACATCAGACTATAATGCTGCACTTGCCGAACTTGCAGTCTCCCTAAAGGGGAAGGAACGTCTTGAATCTCATCTAAAAAATTTGTACAAAACACAGTGCGCCAACTGCCAACAGATGGTAATTGCTGAATCGTTTTTGTGGCATAAGGATGCTGCCACACCTTTTGCACGGATCTATGAATGCAAAAGTTGCGGCGACAAAGGCGAGCGGCTGACGACAGTTGCCGATGCCGAAAGAGCTTTGGAACTATTATCAAGCGCGAAATTACACAGGGCGCGTGTATTGGAGCGGATTGCGCCTCTCAATAACCCCGACCGTGAATATGCCGAAGAAGCACTGCAATCATATTTGCCTCGCGCCATTTATGTGCTTACCACGCTGATCAATCGGCTGGATGGACTTTCCCTCTCTCCCTTGCGCCAACGGGCCCTGACCGCCTTGTTATTGACTGCCTGTGACGAGGGAAATACGCTCTGGCCGCATCCAGTCGAACGCCCGCGCCCAAAGCAACTATTCGTACCCGGGCAGTTTTATGAACATAACCTCTGGTTGGCCCTAGAGCAGGGGGTTGATATGTGGGCAAGCGATGCCGATCCTGTTCCCCTCAATATATGGCCTGATCCGCTCCCCGAAAGCGGCGGGGTTTGCCTCTTTGAAGGCAAGCTCAAAGAGCTTAACGAAAAAAAGAAGCTGCCCAGGATCGAGGCAGTGATTACGACAATCCCGCGTCCCAACCAGGCTTTCTGGACTCTATCGGCCTTATGGGCAGGTTGGCTTTGGGGGCGTGAAGCCGCACAACCTTTCAAGGTTGGTCTGCGTCGCCGCCGTTACGATTGGGGCTGGCACGCTACTGCGCTTCACGCTGCTTTTGGACATCTGGCAACCTTGCTCCCTAAAAAAACACCTCTTTTAGGATTGCTTGCCGAGCCAGAGCCTTCATTCCTCTCTGCAACGCTGGCAGCCGCCTCATCTGATTTTACGCTCAAAAATCTTGCCATGCGCACAAAATATGATCCTGTTCAAATTATCTGGGAACGCGAAGAACCCGGTGAGATGAAAAAGCCTCAGGTGGGAGGCGCGGTTAAAAAATATCTCCGCGCTCGCGGGGAGGCGACGACTTATCTGCATCTCCACGCCCTGGCTTTGACCGAATTCGCCCGTGCGAATAGTTTGCTCTTGCCGCAAGAAGCTGTGGATGAGACCCTCCACCGAATCCACGCCACGATAGACGAGACTCTCAACACAGATACCGATCTTCTGCGTTATGAGGGCAGTGAGCATTCTCTCCAAACCGGACTGTGGGGATTGGCCTCTACTGAAAAAAGCGAGATTCCCCTGCCTGACCGCGCAGAGATGGCGGTCGTTCGTTATCTTAGTAAAAATCCCAGGCAGAGTCTGTTTGAAATTGAGCGTGAAATTTACCCACAATTTGCAGGGTTAGAAACCCCATCAAAAGCATTGATCCTGGCGATCCTTGATTCCTATGCACATCACCATAATGATGGCTTTTGGCATCTCCGCGAAGAGGACAAACCCTCTGCCCGCCTCACAGACCTTAAAGAGATGCGTGCCCTCATTACGAACCTCGGAGAACGCCTGGGCCATCAGACGCAGCAGATCGACGATAAAATGATTGTCTGGGGGGAAGAATCTGCTCCGGTATATGTCTTTCACCTGATTGCCTCTGCCCGTGTCCGCGAGATCCTGGATAAGAATACTCCGCTCCCTGGCCGCAACCTGATCGTCCTCCCTGGCGGGCGGGCGGGATTACTCGCCTACAAAGAAAAACGTGACCCCACCTTTCGTGCTTCCTTGCGTGGTTGGCGAGTTATCAAATTCCGGTTACTACGTACGCTGAGTAAAATCCCTCTCCTTAATGCCCAAACATGGGAGGAGCAGATCGGCAGCGATCCGATCGAAGGCCCGCCCTCAGGACAGCTGATGATGTTTTAGCGATGCTCCTATGGCGCAGGCCTTCTAATGAACTATAAAGATCACATGCTATATTTTTTCTGATTTGATCCTGATGTCCTGGATTGTAATAAGATAATGATTTGATTACGAATATAAATTTTGGAAGGAAGGTCATAATGAAATATGGTGTCCACTTATTTGCTACTGAAGATTCAATTCAACCAGGTGATCTGGCTCAAGAAGCTGAGTCCAGAGGATTTGAATCTGTTTTATTTTCTGAACATACTCATATCCCCGTAAATTTTTTGCAAAATAACGAATCAGGTCGGAATTTAAAAGATTATTATTGGCAGGCCTATGATCCCTTTATTGCAGCTACAGTGGCGGCTGCGGCAACAGATAGAATAAAAATCGGAACAGGCGTGAGTCTGATCCTTCAACATGATCCAATCACTCTGGCCAAAGAGGTGGCAACAATTGACCAAATTTCCAACGGGCGCTTTCTGTTTGGGATTGGCGCAGGCTGGCTTCCCGATGAAATGAAAAACCATGGTGTTGCCTATCGCACACGGTACATGTTGATTCAGGAATATGTGCAAGCCATGAAAAGAATTTGGAGTGAAGAAGCCCCGGAATATAAGGGCGAGTTTATCAATTTCAACAAGATCAAATCATATCCAAAACCAATTCAATCCCCTCACCCCCCACTGATTTCAGGTGGAGGCATAGGACCCAAATCTTTGGATTTTATTGCCCGTAACTGCGATGGGTGGATGCCTATCGTTGGGATCCCTGAATGGCATCAAATCAAAGAGGGAATTTCTAAATTAGTTGAACAAGTGGATGCTGTTGGAAGACCACCCGGATCTATTGATTTGTCCGTATTTTCTTGGTCTCTTCCTGATGAGGATGTGACAAATGATATGGAACAGGCAGGAATAAAAGAGATCGTGATTTCACTGGAAGCAAAAAATCGTGAAGAAGTACTCCCATTATTAGATGAATATGCTTCTTTGATTGAATGATTGGAGTCCTCGTTAGCATCTAATACTCCGCTAGAGGAAATGAAAATAATGTGCAGAAATATCAAAACACTTTTCAATTTCGAGCCCCCTGCTACAGAAGAAGAAATCCGGGCCGCCTCGATTCAATTTGTGCGAAAAATCAGCGGATCGACCAAGGTCTCAAAGCAGAATGAGGCTGCGTACAATCATGCCATCGATGAGATTGCTGCAAGCGTTGGAAATCTCCTTGACTCATTGGTCACCTCAGCAAGCCCAAAGGATCGCGATGTGGAAGCGGCCAAAGCTCGGGCGAGGGCGGCGAAACGATTTGGAAAGATAAACTAAGGATTGAAAAAATGAAAATTCACCTAATCGATGGCACATACGAACTTTTTCGTGGCTTCTATGGTCCGCCTCCCAGGAAAGCCCCTGATGGCCGTGAAGTCGGTGCAACAATTGGATTATTGCGTAGCCTGCTAGCACTTCTTTCCAATCCTGAGGTCACTCATTTAGCCGTTGCTTTTGACCATGTTGTGGAATCTTTTCGCAACGACCTCTTTGATGGATACAAGACCGGAGAGGGAATCGATCCGGATTTATTCGCTCAATTTCATCTGGCCGAAGAAGCTGTCGCCGCCCTGGGAATCGTGGTTTGGCCGATGGTGGAATTCGAGGCCGACGACGCCCTAGCCACCGCGGCGCTTCGTTTCAAGGGTGATCCTGCTGTCGACCAGGTGGTTATCTGCTCCCCGGATAAGGACCTCGCCCAATTGGTTTCTCAGAATCACGTCGTATGTTGGGATCGCCGCCGGGAGATCGTCTATGATGAAGCCGCTGTCCTCGAAAAATATGGGGTTGGCCCATCATCTATCCCGGACTATCTCGCCCTCGTGGGGGATGCCGCTGACGGCATTCCGGGAGTCCCCGGCTGGGGTGCAAAATCCAGCGGGATTGTCCTCTCGAAATATAAATATCTTGAAAAGATTCCCGCCAAACTTGAAGATTGGGAGATTAAAGTCCGGGGTGCCAAACGCCTGCACGAAAATTTATCCAATCACCGCGAAGAAGCTTTCTTATATCGCCGCCTGGCAACCCTGCGCTCCGATGTCCCTCTCACAGAACAACCGGATGAGTTGAAGTGGGTTTGTCCTCGCGAAAATTTCGCCAAATTCTGTCAGTCCCTGGGCACAGCAAATCTTCTCGACCAACTTCCAAAATGATCCTAACAATAAGCAGCCCCAGGGGGGAGCTTTGCCCCTTATGATAAATACCACGAGATATTGCTGGTAGAATTTAATGTGAAAAAACTCGACGGGGGCCGTGAATTATCCCAAATGGCCGCAAAGCCATAGTATCTGAGAGGATGAAAATGAAGAAGGTTTGTATCGTAGGGGCTTCCGGGAAGCTTGGGCAATATATGGTGCAGCATGCGCTGGATCGAGGCTATGAGGTAGTTGGTGTTTGTAGGGAACGCAGCGTTGCCAAACTCGACGCATTCAAGGGCCGCATCACCATCATTCCCGGACCGACAAATGACCGCGAAATCATCAAGAAGGCGGTCGCAGGGTGTGACGGGGTGCTGACGGTGCTTGTTCCCTGGGGAATGCAGCAGTATTCGTCGGGAACAGCTCAGGCAATACTCGACTACGCACGTCCAGGCGCGCGACTTATATTTTCCTGTGGCTGGCATATCACAATGGATGGGCAAGACTTATACACACGGTCTTTCAAAATATTTGAAAAGGTTGCCGGTTGGATCGGGAAACTATTTCGTGTCGTAGAAATTGACGATCAAGTGGAAGCATGCCAGCGGATCTTTGCCAGCGATACCCAATGGACGGTCGTGCGTGGAAGCGATCTCGAAGAAGGTGAGAGCCAGGGTCTACCCGTTTGGAGCAGGCACGTGGGTGACTCTATTCTTGAAAGCAATATCACCCGCCGTACAGACTTTGCCCTGTTCATGGTGGAGGCCATCGAAAATGACGATCTCGTCCACGAGGCCCCTGCGATTGTCGGTTGCCAGACGCCCTCGGCGCTAGCGCACCATTCATAAAAGCACACAACAATCCTTCAATAACCTAATGATTGCATAGGTGAAGAAGTTACCACGCTTCGGTGATGCGCAGATCATTATGTGTATTTCAACCAGGGATGAATGGATAGAGTTTCTGCAGTGGCACGAAACCTGCCACGTTGGACAGTTGGAAATATTACGCCAACTGGCAAGAAAGAACGACTCAATAATCTGATCAACCGGCAGTAGTCCCGGCGTAATACGCCTCGAAGGAGTTTGGGGGTAATTTCTTTTTCCCAACTCCTTCCTCCTCAGGTACAATATTCCCCATGACGCATACCTCCGAATTTAATATTTTCCACCCCGAGCCCTTGTTGATTGTAGTCTCTGGCCCCTCCGGGGTAGGGAAAGATACTGTTTTACAGCTGATGAAAGAGCGCGGTAAATTGCTCTTTCACTTTGTTGTCACCGCTACCACGCGTCCGATCCGGGAAGGCGAAGTGCATGGTAAAGACTATTTCTTCATCTCGAGTGATGAGTTTGCCAAGATGATCGAAGATGATGAATTGCTGGAATACGCCATTGTCTATAACGACTATAAAGGCATCCCCAAGCAGCAGGTTCGGGATGCCCTCGCCAGCGGCAAAGATGTAATTATGCGATTGGACGTCCAGGGGGCTGCCACAGTCCGTAAGATGGCACCGGAAGCGATACTGATCTTCCTCACCACGGAAAGCGAGGAGGAACTGGTCAACAGGCTCAGGGAACGAAAGACCGAAACCGCCGAAGGATTGAATCTACGGATTGCCACCGCACGTCAGGAAATGAAACGTGCCAATGAGTTCGACTACGTCGTCGTCAACAAAGATGACTATCTTAACGAAGCGGTGGATACCATCCAGGCTATTATTCACGCCGAACATCATCGCACACATCCACGTAAGGTGAACCTATGAACGAAACTCCTGCACCAAACTACGCCCAGGAAACACCTCCGCAAGCTGTCAATATTGCCCTGCCCTCTGTTCTACCTCGCGTTACCTACGCCATCATTGGTGTGACGATCTTTGTTTATTTGCTCCAAATGGCAAGCCAATTTTTCTTTTCAGGTGCTGATTACCCCGCCTTCATGGGGATGAAAATAAATGAAGCCATTCTTGCTGGTCAAATTTGGCGGCTGATCACCCCCGTCCTGCTGCACGGCTCGCTCCTGCATATCGGTTTCAATATGTACGCCCTTTTTGCAATTGGGGCAGGGATGGAAAGCCGCATGGGACATCTCCGTTTTTTGATGCTCTATCTCGTCAGCGGATTTGCCGGGAATGTCTTCTCATTTTATTTTACTGGCGCCAATTCACTTGGCGCCTCGACCGCGGTTTTTGGCCTGCTTGCCGCCGAAGGAGTCTTTCTCTACCTCAATAAGGGACTCTTCGGCCAGCGTGCACAGAGAGCATTGCGTAATATCGTCATGGTCGCCGGTGTAAATCTTTTCATCGGGCTTTCTCCTGGAATAGATAATTGGGGACATATCGGTGGTCTGCTTGGGGGATTGATCTTCGCCTGGTTTGGCGGCCCCCGTTGGGAGGTGGAGGGCATTTACCCTCTGGTTCAAGTGGTTGACCACCGCAATCTGCGTGATGCGATCACTGGAGGATTGGTGGTAGTAGGAATATTTGGAGTTGTAGCTATTTTAAAGATTTTCTAAACCTCTTTTATTTTCCATTGATACTGTAGTAAAACCCTAAAAGGACGCGATGCAATTTGTCATCTTCCCTCTGACGTGGATCTCCCTTGCCTTTCTTGGCGGCATTATTCTCGCTCGCAACGTATCGCTGACAACAACACTTTGGCTGCAAATAGGGGCAGCCTCGTTGATAATCGCCATACTAACGCTCATTTACTACCGCATCCGCGCGAAGAAAACGCCTGATTTACTCCCCGTCCTGCCTTTATATTCTTTTCTTCTCCCCTTTTTTCTTTTTTTTGGCGCATCCTATTTCCAGTTTCGTCAACCCGATTTAGCTGACATCTATTTTGTAGTTAATTTCACTGAGCGTGAATACGAATCCCTTGTTACTGGTATCGTCTCCGATCCTCCCGACTACCGCGATACCTATACCAATCTCCAGCTTGACGTTATTCATATAAATCGCCCTGATAAAAAGAACCCCATCTACATCCATGGAAAAATCCTCGTCCGTGTAGTTGCCGGAGAAAACTACCAATATGGTGACCAGCTGCGAGTACGCGGCGTTCTTGAAATCCCCCCTGAGAACGAAGAATTTTCCTATCGGGATTACCTAGCCCTGAGCGGGATTCATGCCTATATGCGCAATGCCGAGGCAACCTTCCTCCCCGAAGAGCGCGGAGGTCACCCTCTCAAGGTAGTCATCTACGATCTCAAAGACCGCGCTCTTATTAACATTTACAAACTATTCCCTGATCCCGAAGCCTCTCTTCTGGCGGGAATTCTGCTTGGCGTTGAATCAGGGCTGCCTGGCGATCTTCAGCAAGCCTTCAAGAACACTGGCACTACACATATAATTGCCATCTCTGGTTTCAATATCACCATCATCGCAGCGCTTTTCATCTCTATCTTTGGGAACCTTTTTGGAAAACGCTATGGTTCTATCATCGCCATGCTCGGCATTGCGGCTTACACAATTCTCGTTGGCGCAGATGCCGCGGTCGTTCGCGCTGCGATCATGGGTGGGTTTGGATTGCTTGGTCGTCAATTAGGGAGACGGCAGGAAGGTGTCACCTCCCTCCTGATGGTAGCGGTCGCTATGGCCCTTAATAATCCTCTTGTGCTCTGGGATGTTGGATTTCAGCTCTCTTTCGCCGCTACAATGGGCTTGATCCTCTACGCTGAGCCGCTCTCCGATTGGTTTATACGCCAGGCATCCCGGATCACCTCCGAAGAAAAAGCACAGAAGATAGCTGGGCCTGTTGGTGAATATTTCCTCTTCACTCTCGCCGCCCAATTCGCCACCATCCCGATCATGGCATTTCACTTCGGACGCATTTCGCTGATTTCATTCCTCGCCAATCCCTTTATTCTCCCCGTCCAACCAGCAGTGATGATCATTGGCGGCCTTGCCCTTATTTTCAGCCTGATCCTCTTTCCGCTGGGACAATTGATCGCGATCTTTGCCCTGCCTTTCACCACGTACACAATTAAAATGGTGGAATTTTTTGATCAAATGCCAAACGGGGTTTGGGTTCTGGGGGATACGAAGCAAATCATCGTCATCATTATTTACGCAGCGATGCTCACGTGGACTTTTGCTGGCTTCCGTTTAAAAAAGTTTTCAAGATTGTTTACAACTACCCTTATCCTCGCCTCCCTGATCATTCTCACCATTCAGGTTTGGCGCGGTGCCTTTGCCGCTCCGGATGGGCTTTTGCAGATTACCTTTCTCGATGCAGGCTCTGCCGATGCGATCCTCATCCAATCGCCAAATGGCGGGAAGATTCTGATCAACGGCGGGGAGCGGATCTCCGATCTTTCCTCCGCGCTGGGACGTCGTCTGCCCCCCTTTCAGCGTGATCTCGACTGGTTGATCGTCGCCTCTCCTCAGGAGGAAGCCCTCGCCGCATTGCCGCGAACATTGGAGCGCTTCCCTCCCGCATCCGTTTTGTGGAGCGGCAACCGTGAAGCTTCCTTCGCCTCCCGCTCTCTTGATAAGTATCTCCTGACAGATCAAATCCCGATCATCAACGCGGTAGCGGGACAAAGTCTGGAGCTTGGGAATGGTGCTCTTTTACGGATTCAAGCCGTGGGCACGCGCGGTTCGGTACTGCTGATCGAATGGGATTCTTTTCGGACATTGCTTCCCATTGGTATTGATTTTGATAGTCTCGAGGAAACCCAAAATCTGGGGGCTCTCTCTGTCCTGTTATTAGCAGATTCAGGTTACGCACCGATCAATCCCCCCGAATGGATCGACTCTTTACGCCCGCAATTGATCATCCTGAGTGTGGCTGCGGGAAATCGGGATGGTCTCCCTGATGAAGAAACACTGAGGGCGGTCGAAGATTACACCCTGCTGCGCACTGATCAAAATGGCTGGATACAAATCTCCACTGACGGCACGCAAATGTGGGTGGAAAGCCAGCGCTAATGAAATCCTCCCTGAGGAGATTAGATCAGCAAAGTTTAGAAAAAGGGGTGGTCTACCTGACAGGCGTGGATCCTGATCTGGCAAAGGTGATCCACGATTTTGGAAAGCCTCCGCTCTGGCCTCGTCAGCCGGGCTTTCCAACACTGGTCCATATTATCCTTGAACAACAGGTCTCATTGGCCTCAGCAAATGCCGCTTTCAAAAAGCTAAATGACTCTGTAGATCAGCTTACGCCAGAGCATTTCATTCAATTTTCAGATGAAAATCTAAAAGGGTTTGGCTTTAGCAGACAGAAAGCGCGATATTGCCGCTTGTTATCTGAGGCCATCATCAGCGGCGATTTTGATTTTGAAGAACTCAATCAAATGGACGATTCTTCTGTGCGGAAAAAATTGATCGAACTCAAAGGGATTGGCCCCTGGACGGCAAATATATATTTACTGATGGCATTATTGCGTCCGGATATTTGGCCTCCGGGAGATCTGGCGCTGGCAAAAGCCATGCAGGCGGTTAAAAATCTGCCTGAAGTACCCGATAATGAAACTCAGCAAAAAATTGCGGCTCAATGGAAGCCGTGGAGGGCGGTTGGCGCACGGATTTTGTGGCATTATTATTTGAGTTAACCGGTTCTTCTAATAAGAATTCTTTTCAAGGATAGATGATCATATGAAAAATAATCAGAAGAAGGACCTAACCTAGCTTACCGCCAGTCCTCTATTTCCTCTTTAAGCATTACGATCAGCTTTTCATATTTATCCGGGGCGTTTTGCCCATCCGCCTCGTAAACAATGGTATCAAATTTCTCGGAAAAATTATGTTCATCTTCGATAGAGAAATTCTGTTCAAGTAAGGGGAATATCAGGGTTTTGAGTCGCTCAAGGTGTTCGCGCATTGTGGTTGTAAACTCACTGGCTGCCCAACCCACGTCCTTGCGGGCAACCTCATCCCCTGCCTGCCATGCCTTTGCAGCCCCCACCATTTGCAGGGAGGCTTCCCGGCTCTTCTTTTGTTCGGAGAGGATAAAGCTGATCGGCCCATTATCTGTGGGAAAGCCAAAATCCTCGAGAGCCTTGATTACCAACGCTTCCTTTTTAAATAAGCCTCCCTCGATAAATTCACTGATGAACTTATGTGCGAGGATGAAGAATTCTGGGCGGGCCAATTTATTGCTGCTGAGTTCAATCATCCCATTCCCAAGCACGGCATTAAAACCTTTTATGATTTCACGGTCAACATTTAGCTTTCTTGCGATGCGCATAGATTCCCTGCTTTTCCAAGATTGTTAATTTAGCCTATTATCTCATAAATTCTGTCCATTCGCTGAAAAATCTAGCGAAATCGCGAATTAGCAGATAAACTCAGGG
>NZ_CEYOSI010000053.1:0-18143 GCF_982879505.1 Candidatus Desulfolinea nitratireducens | reverse complement strand
ACCCTCGAATAACACGGGTGGGCAATATTTTGCGCAAAACACGCCTTGATGAATTTCCCCAGTTTTTCAATGTTTTACGCGGAGAAATGAGTCTTGCCGGGCCCCGTGCCGAGCGAGAAAAATTCGTGGTTCACTTTCAGAAGGAAATCCCATTTTATCGGGCAAGATTGCTTGTCAAACCCGGGATTAGCGGTTGGGCACAAATTACTCAGGGCTACGCCTCCTCCACCTTTGATACTGGGATCAAGCTTGAATACGATCTTTACTATATCAAACATCGCACCATCGGTATGGACCTTACCATCTTACTCCGTACCTTTGGTACCGTCTTTGGTTTCAAAGGACGCTAAATGACAACATCTTTGGTTACTGGTGGAGCAGGTTTTATTGGCTCTCATCTTGTCAGAGCCTTACTTGAACGTGGTGATAAAGTCCGTGTTCTCGATAACTTTTCTACAGGGAAACGGGAAAATCTGGATGCTGTCCGTGCGGATGTTGAAATTATTGAGGGTGATCTTCGGGACGCAGATGCGGTCGCCGCTTCGCTCGTGAACGTGGACCTGGTCTTCCATCAAGCGGCTTTTGTCTCGGTCCCATTATCCATGGAGACTCCCGGCACCTGTTTTGATGTCAATATCCGGGGAACCGAAAGCCTGCTTGAGGCCGCACGTAAAGCTGGCGTCCAACGGGTAGTTTTCGCTTCCAGCGCAGCTGTCTACGGGGAGTCAGAAGCCTTGCCCCTCGACGAAGAAACGCATCTCAGCCCGATGTCGCCTTACGCCGCGTCCAAACGTGTGAATGAAATATACGCTCAACTTTATACACGATCCCTTGGCTTGGGTGTGACAGCCCTGCGTTATTTCAATGTCTTCGGTCCCAGACAGGCGCCTGATACAGCGTATGCCGCCGCTATACCAATTTTTATCCGGCAGATGCTGGATGGTAAGGCTGTCACCATTTATGGCGATGGAGGCCAATCACGCGATCTGATATTCGTTGGTGATGTGGTGCGGGCAAACTTATTGGCTGCATCAAGTGATGCTGCAGCTGGAGGTATTTTCAACATTTGCACAGGCCGAGAGACAGGCATCCTTGATTTGATCGAGAGTCTTTTCAATATTTTTCCCAACGCGCCGCGGCCTATTTTTGATGCCCCCCGCGCAGGCGATATCTATCGCTCTGTGGGCAGCCCAAAACGGGCCAAAGAATTATTTGCTTTCAGGGCGCAAACCACCCTGGATGATGGGATGAAAGAAACTGCCGCATGGATGATGGCTTAAAAGAGAAATCGCGACCGCGCATGCGCAACCGCTTCGTCTTAATTGGCGATCTGCTCGTGATTATTATTTCGGTCATGGGCAGTTTTGCGTTACGACTTGACGTGGGAGAATTACCCTTTTATTTTCCGGCAATTCTCATCATGATTGCAGTTGCTCTAGTGATTAAAGTGCCAATCTATTATTTCTTTGGTCTTTATCGCCAGATGTGGATTTATGCGAGCATCAATGAACTAAAACTTATCGCCACAGCTGTGACGACAGCCTCCGTTGCCACGACAGGGGTGATGCTCCTTTTGCTTGGCACAGAATTGGTACGCCCCGGGATGCCGCGCTCTGCATTGGGGATTGATTGGCTGCTTTCCCTTGTGTTGATTGGTGGCTCGCGATTTGTTCTCAGAATCCTTGCTGAGCAAAGCTCCACACGGAATGGCAAATCACATAAAACCCTGATCATTGGTGCGGGGGATGCGGGCGCACTGGTTGTACGAGAAATGCAGCGCACGACCAAAATTGATTTTACTCCTGTTGGATTTCTTGACGATGATCCTGCCAAGCAAAGACAGGAAATTTATGGGATCCCGGTCATAGGCACTATTGCTGAATTGCCCAAGGTTTTGGAAAACCAGCAGTTTGACGAAGTGATCATTGCGATTCCGAGCGCACCCGGCAAGTTGGTGCGTCAGGTAGCAGAAATTTGTCGCCGGGCAGATATTCCTTTTCGCACAATGCCAGGGATTTATGAGCTACTCGGCGGAAAGATTAACGTTAGCCGTTTGCGTAATGTTGACATTACCGATCTTTTACGACGCCAGCCTGCTCGCACCAACGAGGCTTTGCTTGGCGCATCCCTCAAAGGGAAATCTGTTCTCGTCACTGGTGCGGGTGGTTCGATTGGCAGTGAGTTATGTCGCCAAATCTCACGTTGGGAACCTTCCGAATTGATCTTGCTGGGGCATGGTGAAAATAGCATTTTTGAAGCCCTGCTTGAATTGCAGGAAGATTACCCCGCGCTGAAATTTACTCCCATCATTGCTGATATCCGACACGCTGAACGACTGGCACGTATGTTTGGGGAATATCGCCCGGAGGTAATTTTTCATACTGCTGCACACAAACATGTTCCCTTGATGGAAGCCAATGCCAATATTGAGGAGGCGATCACCAATAATGTGTTGGGAACACAGCGATTGGTGGAAGCCGCTATAAATGCCAACGTAAAGCGTCTTGTGATGATCTCCACTGATAAAGCGGTCAACCCCTCCAACGTCTATGGCGCAACCAAACGTCTGGCAGAGATGATCGTCCTGGACGCAGCACGTCAAAAGTCGCGGGCGTTTACCGTCGTCCGCTTTGGAAATGTGCTCGGCAGCCGCGGCAGCATTATTCCCCTCTTCAAGCGTCAGATCGCTATCGGCGGCCCAGTCACTGTTACCCATCCTGACATGGAGCGTTTCTTTATGACCATTCCTGAAGCGGTCCATCTTGTGTTGCAGGCTTCTGCGATGGGGCAGGGCGGTGAAACCTTTGTGCTTAATATGGGTGAGCCGGTCCGAATCCTTGATCTGGTCGAAGATTTGATCCGTCTTTCGGGATTGGAGCCTGAGGAAGATATCGAGATCATTTTCACGGGAATCCGCCCCGGTGAAAAAATGAGTGAAATCTTGTGGGAAGCAGATACTAGCTATGACCAGACCGAGCATCCCGATATCTTTCGTCTCGATGGGGATGAGGAACTCGGGAACGACCGCCTCCTTGAGCTTGTTCGCCGTTTAGAGAGTTTGTCTCAGGTTGGAGATGCGAGCGCGATTGTCAGCACCCTCGACGAGAGTGTCCCCGGTGCGGAGATCCATTCTACCCCTCCCCCCGAAATGACAACACTAATATAACTATTAATCCTATGCCCGAAATTCTCTTAACAGACTGGAATGATATTATCGAAAAAAAACCCCACGCCCATATTTTGCAAAGCGGCGCCTGGGGGGAGTTGAAATCCTCTTTTGGCTGGGAAGCTGTCCGAGTTAAAGCCGGCGAACATAGTGCACAGATTTTATTCCGCAAATTGCCACTCGGGTATACGATCGCCTATCTCCCCAAGCCTATTCCTAAAATCTTTGGCGAAAACACTGCGCTCGGCGATGAAGTGGACCGTATTTGCCTTGAACGTAAGGCCATCTTTTTGAAGGTTGAGCCAGACACCTGGGAAGAGAAAGATGATCATCTTTCCCTCACCGGTTGGCAGATAGGTGACCCGATCCAGCCGCCGCGAACCATTGTCGTGGATTTACGCGGTACTGAAGACGAGATTTTGGCGCGGATGAAACAGAAGACGCGTTATAACATCCGCTTGGCAGGGCGCAAGGGAGTCACTGTTCGGGCCTGGGATGATATTGACGCCTTCAACGAGATGATCCAGATCACCGGCGGGCGGGACGGATTTGGAGTCCACACGCGGGAATATTATCAGCGTGCCTATGATCTCTTTCATCCAGGCGGTTCGGCAGAATTATTGGTCGCAGAATATGAGGGCAAACCCCTTGCAGCAGTGATGGTTTTTATCAGTGGAAATCGGAGTTGGTATATGTACGGGGCCTCCAATAATCAAGAACGGAATCGGATGCCGACCTATCTCATCCAATGGGAAGCAATGCGCTGGGCCAAGGAACATGGCGCAGAGGAGTATGATCTCTGGGGTGTCCCTGATCGAGATGAGGAAACGCTGGAAAAGCATTTTACGGGAACGCAGAGAAATGAAGGCTTATGGGGCGTATATCGATTTAAACGAGGATTTGGCGGTGAAGTCAAACGCGCAGCCCAGGCGCTGGATCGAGTTTATAAACCATTTTTGTATACGCTATATAGAACAGCGACGAAGAAATAGTATATATGAAACACAACCAGTCTTTGAGCGGAGCGAAGCGAAGTCGCCTGTACCCGACAGGGTGAAGAGCGGTTTTTATTAATGTCGTCCTTCGACTTTACTCCCTGTCGGTCGCTCCGCTCAGAATCTGAGATTAATTTATGAAACCCTATTCTGGTTCCGATTGGAACACTCTGATTACCCAACTTCCCAATCCCCATTTTTTGCAAACCTGGGAGTGGTCGCAGGTGAAGTCCAAATATAGCTGGGAGTCTATGCCCTTTGTCTGGGATGAAGGTAATCAGATCGTAGCGGCTGCGATGATCTTGAAGCGTGCTCTGCCCATAAGCGGATTCGCTGCTCGATTAAGTGTGCTCTATCTTCCCAAAGGCCCGCTGATGGACTGGGAGGATGAATCTCTGCGTGAGCGGGTACTTGATGATTTGCAGGATTTTGCAAAAAAACAGGGTGCGATCTTTGTCAAAATTGACCCAGATGTCATCTTGGGAATCGGGATCCCTGAAAAAGAAGATGACTTTGCGAGGGAGGCTTCAGCCCAACGACCTGTGCCCGAAAGGGTAAGCAATCTCACCTTTGAGGAGACTGCTTTATCGCAAGAGCATGTTCCTCGAAGAATCATGTCTACGGGGCAAAATCTTCAATTATCATTAGATAATCGCGGTTGGAGATTTTCGGATGACCAGATCCAATTTCGGAATACGGTGCTGGTCGATCTTTCTGCCTCCGAGGATGAGATCCTGGCGCGGATGAAGCAAAAGACTCGCTACAATATTCGTTTGGCGGGACGCAAGGGCGTCACGATGCGTGTAGGCGCTTCTGACGATTGGGCGATGCTCTATAAAATGTATGCCGAGACAAGTGTCCGCGACGGCTTTGCAATTCGTGATGAAGAATATTACCTGACCGTTTGGCAAAACTTTCAACCTTCCAACCTCCAACCTGTAACCAAAACCCCTGCTTGTGAACCATTAATTGCCGAAGTCGATGGTGAGCCTGTCGCAGCGATCTTCGTCTTTTATTTTGCCGAACGAGCCTACTATGTTTATGGTATGTCCACAACTTTGCATCGCAATAAAATGCCGACCTATCTCCTGCAATGGGAGGCGATGAAGCGCGCTAAATCACGCGGCTGTGCAGTTTACGACCTGTGGGGAGCGCCCGAAATCTTTGACGAAAGCGATAGTCTGTGGGGGGTCTTCCGTTTCAAGCAAGGCCTGGGAGGGGAGGTTGTCCGAACCCTCGGTGCGTGGGATTACACACCAAATTCGTTTTGGTATAGTCTATACACAAAAATTATTCCGCGCGTGCTGGATATGATGCGGATGCGAGGAAAGAAAAGGACGAAACGCGTGACGAGTGATGAGTGATCTTCACTTTTCACGCATCCTTATCATGTATTCATATAATTTCCCCTTTTATTTTAAGGAGCTTCCATGAAAATCCCTGCTCGCCTTAACTTTGCTCATTTGCCGACTCCGATTGAAGAGTTACCTCGTCTATCTGAATTTCTTGGTGGACCTCAGCTTTATGTCAAACGCGATGACCAGACGGGTCTTGCATTTGGCGGCAACAAGACCCGCAAGCTGGAATTTCTTGTCGCTGAGGCACAAGCGCAGAGAGCGAAGACCCTCATCTCGGGTGGGGCGGCACAGTCCAATCATTGCCGACAAACGGCTGCTGCTGCTGCCCGTTATGGATTTGAATGTATCCTTGTCCTGAATGGAGAAAAACCAGAGCAGCTTTCTGCGAATCTTTTATTGGATCGCCTCTTTGGTGCGAGGATCGTCTGGGTGGCTGACCGGGCTGACCGTGACCGTATCTTGCAGGAGACCTATGAGGAGAGTCTCGCCGAGGGCGGGATGCCCTATCTGGTTCCCTATGGAGGTTCCAGCCCCACAGGCGCGTTAGGCTACGCTTTTGCAGTGCAGGAGCTGATCGGGCAAGATGCTCACTTCGATTGGATCGTTTTCGGAACATCGTCGGGCGGGACTCATGCCGGACTGACACTTGGCAAACGTCTCTTCGGATTTAACGGGAAGATTCTTGGCATCAGCATTGATGAGGACGAGAACTGGCTCAAGGAGCATGTATCGGCATTGGCTTCTGAGGCCTCGACACTGCTAGGCAAACGGGAGCAATTTGAACTCACGGATGTGCTCGCTACCGATCAATATTGTAAAGCGGGCTATGGTGTCCTGACCGACCTCGAACGCGAAGCAGTCCAGTTATTCGCCAAATACGAAGGCTTGCTGCTGGATCCGGTTTATACAGGTCGCGCAGCTGGGGGGATGATCGATCTTATTCGGTCAGGTTATTTCAAGCCTGACGATAAGGTTCTTTTCTGGCATACGGGGGGCACACCAAGTTTATTTGCGGATAAATATGCGCCTGAAATAATTAACTGATTTTTTAACACAAAGGGCACGAAGGATCACAAAGGGATAATTAAACATCTTCTTCGTGTCACTTTGTGCCCTTTGTGTTTAGCGTTTTAAGGAACCAATCGTAGATGGTCCTCACTATTACTTACAACAGAGCCTTGATCCCAGTACATCGGATAATATTCAATATTGCGCCACATGTCGGCCATATCAATATAATGTGGATGCCCGGCATGACCGGATTGCCCGGTTGTGTGGACGGTGATCGAGTTGTCCAGATCGTTCAGATCAACGATCATACGCATGGAGGGGAGCCAGTCTACTACGTAGCCATCAGTGGTGGTCCAGCCGGTTGCGTTAACGATACTTTCACCGCCTGCCGTAGGGAAGGGGCCACGATTGAAGAGATTTTCAATGGGTCCAATTCCAGATTGCCCCAATGTTTGATTCTCAAAAGTGGCCGTATGCAATTCTCCCCAATTCCAGGCAGAGGGATCTTTGCCCTGGATATCTTCAATTTCCTTTACTGCCAGTTCAAAAGCCAATGCTAAGATATCGTCGCGCTTTTCTTTTTCTTCTGTTTCTTTATCATCCCAGAAAAAATTATTCTCGTCTGGAGTGATATTGCGCATGACTTCAAACCAGCGTGAGCCACCCTCGGGCCAATAATCCTCGGGAAGGTCGTCGTTGAAGGTGACTGCCAGTAAATTCTTCCAGTAGACAGCGAAGAGGGCAGCGGGGGCTGAGTCCATATTGTTTTGGTAATCCCAAGTTGAAAGGAGGGCGTATCGTTCGGCTAAATGCTCCTCAAGCGGAATCTGTCCGAGAAGCGGAACCAGAGTTTCGGCATTGAGATTTTTTCCATCCCCCTGCATTTGCTGGATATAGGCGATGTCGATCTTCTCGGGGCCACTTTCAAGCATATTGACGATCCGCTCGGCCCTATAGCCGTAAGCCCAGTCTGTGGAAATCAGGTAGGGGTAATCCCAGGGGTTAACCTGATTGTTTGCAGTGGCAATGAAACCGGATTGCGGGTTGAGCAGCCAGGGTTGCTCCTCGAAAGGAATATAGTCTATCCACTCGTATTCATCTGTCCAACCGGGGGCTGGGTAGCGTCCGTCTCCATTGGCGCGCACGGGGACGCGTCCGGGCATCTGATAGGCGATATTGCCATCTACATCGGCATAGAGCAGATTCTGGGCAGGCACGCCAAATCCGCGCGAGGCCTCGCGGAACTCTTCCCAGTTTTGCGCGTTATCGAAACCCCAAATAGCCTCAAATACACTCCCAGGTTCAAGGGCTGTCCAACTGAGTGCTACAACGTAATTTTCGGGCAGGTCGATGCCCGCTTTGTCTTTGAAAGGCTCTTTGTCTTTATCAAGGTCTTCATCTTTGAGGGGGCCATAAGTATCCGAGATGACCGGCCCATGGCGCGTCAACCGTACGATAATTTCTTCAGGATCACCGCCGCCGACTTTGATAATTTCTGTCCGCGTTTCAAAATCTACCCATTCTCCGTTGACTTCGTATTGGTTCGGATCCTCAGGATTAACGCGCTCAATATAGAGATCCATGACGTCTGGCCCAACGTTGGTAAAACCCCAGGCGACCTTGGCATTGTGGCCAATGATAACTCCTGGCACGCCCGGGAAGGAAAAACCTTCCGATTCGAATGAGCAATCTTCAGTGACCGGTAGGCAATGTAGATCGATTTGATGCCAGATGGATGGCATTTGGATACCCAAATGGGGATCGTTTGCGAGCAAAGGCATTCCCGTATCAGTACGTGATCCAGCGATCGCCCACGAATTTGACCCGATGCCTGCTCCCGTTGGGCCAAGCACACTTTCAAGCAGGGCAAAATTTGTCTTGACATTTTCGAGCAGATCTGTGGTTGCAGGGGTGCTAAGGACTGCCATCACTTTATTATCCGTTAAAGCTGCATTTTCGCCGATGGTTGGGACGATAACAGGATGATCCACCGGATACGGTGGGAAAAGCATATCCACTTGCTCCGCAGTGAGTGTTTTCAGCAGAATAGCGCGCTCGATTTCTGCACCCATGTTGCCACGCAGATCCCAGGCCATGGCCTTGCCCCAGGTCAGCGAGTTGATGGGAGTCCAGGGAGCTGGAATATAATCGGCGTTGAGCAATTTCAGAATGCCATATTCGAGGCTGAGTTCCGTGCCGCTACGCCCATCCAGATAGGCGTTAACGCCCTCAGCGTAGGCATCCAACATCAGTTTTGCATCACCCTCTGCAGAGGCATATTCCAGTTCGGCGGTCTGCTTCCATCCCAGCGTACGCAGGAAGGCATCCGTTTCAATTTGCGCAGAACCAAACATTTCTGAAAGCGTTCCTGATCCAATATGCCTCCAGGCATCCATTTGCCAGAATCGATCCTGCGCTTGCACATATCCTTGTGCCATGAAAAGATCATGTAATGAACTGGCATAGATATGCGGTATGCCCATTTCATCCCGATAGACATCTACGGGGTCATCCAATCCTTTGAGTTTAATCTCCCCGTTTACCTGGGGAAATGAAAGAGGCGTATTGGTTTTTACCCAATTCTTATACAACAGGCTTCCACCAATACCAAGAATGAACAAGAAAATAATTAGACCAACTAAGAAGTTGCGAATTTTTGGTGACATCTCTCCTCCGGTTTGCCAATTTGAATTCGGATAATTATAATTGGTGTTTTTCTTAAAAAAACACGACTTTTGCAGGATGGTAATCCCTTCGAAAAAGTCGTAGATTGTGTATAATCAAGGAAAAAGGTTTTGGAGTTTTATGAAGAAGATAAATAAAATCGTACAGATATTATGCGCCCTTATATTTCTGTCTGCTTGCTCATCACAACAAGTTGAGGATCCTGGCCTTGTTTTTACAATAGTGGCTAGCACACAAACAGCTGCCGCGTTCCAAACATGGGAGCCCAGTTCTCTAAATACTAACACGCCCACTCCAGCAACCCTTCGCCCTACAATTACCTTACAGCCAACCAATACAGTTTATGTCTTTGTGCCAACATCAACAAATACGCCGACTTCGACTCCCAGCGCAACGCCAGAACCTATAATTTTGACATCGTGGCCCGCTTGGAAAACTGGTTCTGTAATATCCATGCCGAGGGGTAGTGGGTTTAATATTGGGACGAATAAAATGTTTAGCATATTGAAAGGTGTAAAAGTGAAGGTTATCCGTAAAAATGGCGTGAAACTTCGCTCTGCGCCGAATAAGGCGATAGGCGGACCGAAGGAGCCGCGAAATTCTATACTCACATTAACGGGTGTGATGAACAAGAATAGTGACAATGGTTGGTTTTTTGCTCAGGTAATCGCGGCTGATGGCGGCAAGTATTGGGTTGGTGGTTGGGAGGGAGAGGATGTTGATCCAACTGAATCATTGGAATTCTTCTATCAAACAGCGACCCCTGCTCCAACGCTTGAAATATCGCCGACGCCCTCACTGATACCATCACCTACTCCTTACTGGATATTACCTTCAACGCCTACCTTAACGCCCACTTCGATTCCATAAAATATCTGCATAAAAAAAATTAAAAAACAAAATGCCGCTTTTTCAGAGCGGCATTTTTCTGCTAATCCGAAACCGCTATTGGGCCAAACCCAATAATCTTGGATACCAGTACCAAAGCAGGTCAGCTGCTGGTTTGCCGTAGACCGAAGCCGATTTATCTTTAAGCATTACAGGCGGATAGTAGCCTCGGCTAATGAATCCATCAATCCAGGAGCGGCCATTAATAGCCGTTAGCATGGATTCGTATACATCGGTTTGGGCCTGTAAATTTAAATTAACCGAGGGAATATCAGCGTTTGGCCGGCTAAGTGAGGTCCAATCCAGGCAGGTCCCCAATGGATCAAGAATGCAAGCAGACTCTACGCCAGTCGCCGAAGGAGCGGCCAGTCCGAGAATAATCTCTTTTTCGACGGCGACCTGATAGGGTGAAATTTCTTCATCAAGTAATCGGACAGCCTCGGCGATCATTGCATTTTTATCGGCTGGGTTTTCCTGACTGAGAGGGGCATTCCAGAGCAGATAAACCCCATCTGCACTTTTGACGAATTGAGGTGAGCTCGGAAGGCTGCCAGGTGTAAAAGGCAATGCCCACCAGATCTTGCCGCCAAAGTGGCCGCGCAGATCGGCAAGAATTGCATTCCAGCGTAATTCTGCGTCCGCGGGCACACCGGAGGGCTCTCCATTTGCCAGGATTCCGTTTTGCATGGCAGGAGCAAGCCACTCTCCGCCAAGTATTAACGTTTCTGCATTGTTGCGTGCGGCGAGATCCGCATAGTGGAGCGCAAATTGATGATAGTGGTCGAACCATTCATTCCACCAGCCAAAATCACGCGGTGCGCTTATCCACCAATCATCAGCAGGCGCTGGGAAATTGGGTGTCGGGAAAAGTGCAATATTCAAATTCAGGGCATGGGCCTGAGACATCATACCTGATGTATCATCCCAAAGTGGATCCTGTCCGGGCTGGGCGTTGAAAACCAGAGGTTGTGTACGCGTGAATGTCCAGCTTGGTGTCAACACGACCCAGTTGGCGTTGAGCGCACTGACGTTTTGCATTGCTTGTGAGGTGAAATTCATCCAGCTCGGTGAGTAGTTGGATTGAAATTCGATCCCGGCAATAAACTCGGTGCTGCGAGGCTGAATAGGAGCTGCAACAAGAGTATAAGGTGCATCCTCTTCAAGCCAGGCCCAACCTGTAATGCTGTCCCGAATATCTTGCGGGGCGAGACTGGTTGTAATTTGACGCCCTGTGGTGGCGTTTCCCATTGTGGCGAGGTCATCAGCGCTGCCGCATTGGGCATTGCGACAATAACGGTAGCTAAAGCTGTTCAAAACATCAAGAGGCCCATAAAGTTTATAGGTCCATCGGTTGTTGCCCATTGTCCACATCGGAATGGGTTCTGTCCAGGCATAGGGGAAGAATTGGATGTAGACGAGATCACCTGCGGGTGTATTTGCAGGAACGTTGAGATCGAAAACAATCGGGGATGATGGGCCTGTTTGCCAGGTTTCAATATTATCTTCAATGATAAGATCTGTCTCAGGAACTACGAGCCGACGAAGGATAAGCTCCCCACTATTTTTTTGTTCGGCATTCCAGAAACCATCCCCAAGTGTATATTTATATCGCAGGTCTGTGCCTATGGGTAATTGGAGGGTAATGCTATATCGACCATCTGCCATCGTAGAAAGGGTTGGCATTCGGTCTGCGATAGCGTTGAAGCCACCATTCAGATCACCAAAAGTATTCCCTAGTTGAAGCAAATTGCCTGCCAGGCGAATAGGTGCGCCAGTCACAGTATTCTTTGGCGGATTTGCGATAAATGTGATATTTACCATTTGAGCCGGTGCGACGTGAATTTGAACCGGGGTGATCAGATCCGCATCTACCTGTGCACCCTGCTGGAAGGGTTGATAAGTGCCATCCAGCGAGTAAGCGCTAAGAAGATGCAGGCCCGGTAAGATTCCGTCCAGATAAAATCTTCCTGCAGAATCTGTAAGTGTTTGAGTGCCGCCCGCACCGATGAGCAGGTTAGGTATCGGCAGACCGCTAAGCGAGTCAATCGCTAACCCCTGAATTTTTCCTGTCGATCCGCTGAAGGTTTGCCCTGTCCAACTGGTTACGGTGTCCTGGACGGAACCAATTCCGACCACCTTATAGAGACGGTAACGGACAGGAAGATTGGCGCTAGTGGTTTCTTGAGAGCGGGTTACTCCAGGAATGATATAGCGATATTTGATGACAGCGTTGAGCGGAAGAGGTAGATCGACAGTATAGGTCAGTGCATCAATAGCCTGGAGGGGATAATTGATTGTGTTGAAAGGCAGACCTGTTACTTCATCGAGGATGCTGAGGGCAAGAATATCACCCTCGTTCAGTGGCACAGGGATATGGACTGTGAAAGTTGTCTTTGCAGAAGGAATGGGTGTTGGCGAATTTGTAAGGTTGTCAGATGGATTTGTAATAGGAATTTCTTCCCCACTCCCAGACAAACCAAAATCGAATAAAGAGAGAGTGCAGGCAGGGCCGGTCAGGATGACCACACAGCCCAATGCATAAAGAGCAAGTTTAGAAATAAAAGGGTGTTTTTTTTGCATGATTTTTATTCCCCTTTCCTTTTTGTATAGGCAGGGTGATAGTAAATACGCTTTAGGCGGTGAGAGATTCTTCTTTTTGAAGATCTCGATTACGGTAGGCAATATAGCTTAATCCAATGCTAATGAAATATAGTAAAGACATGGGCAACATTACCAGCGCCATATTGACGGGATCTACCGTGGGGGTGATCGCAGCGGCGAGAATGGCGATGATCACCATTGCCAGCCGCCATTGTTTTTTTAGGACATCTGGTTTAACGAAACCGACTGCGCTGAGAGCATAAATTACAAGTGGAAATTCAAAAGCAATCCCGATCCAGAACATAACACCAAGAATAAAGCTAAAGTAAGAAGCGGGACGCAATTCAGCCTGGATGCCCATAAAATTGAGCAAAAAAGGCAGGGCTGCGGGAAGCATGATGAAATACGAAAAAGCTGCACCTGCAATAAATAGAAGGGTCGAGAGTGGGATTCCGACCAAACCAAATTTTTTGGAACGTGGTTTTAGTCCCGGGGCCATAAATAGCCAGATTTCAAAGGCAATATAGGGCAGAGCGATGATGATGCCGCTCATCAAGGCAACCTTCATGAATACGCTGATAGATTCCGTAACTTCGATCGCGCGGAGTGCATCAATCCCGCCGACGGGTTGAGAAAGATAATCAATCAATTTTTCGGTAAAGACAAAGGAAATGCCGACTGTTAGCATCAACGCCAAAAGCGCACGAAACAGATGTTTGCGAAGAGTTTCAATTTCGTCAAAAAATGATATGCGGGCATCTTCCGATTGAAAGACGCTGACCGTCGTGTCAATCAGAGAATGTTCTTCGGGATTATCGTTAAGGAAATCATTAAGCTTTTTCCAGCCTCTCAAAGGAGCGCTAATTAACCACCAGATAAAACGAAAAGGAGCAGAAATGATCCTCCAAACTTTGTTATTAAAATTACGCATTATCGATCTCTGAAGAGTCAGCATTGTTGACGGGAGGCGTTATTTTGCCCGTATCCGTACTTTTGGCGGGAGCAGGCTTATCGTCCTGAGGTGGGGCGATGCTATTCTCTACGGTATGGTTTTGACGTGCCGATCCGCCCCATGATCCGTAGTTTTTATCTGGTATTGGCACCCTAGGTTTATCGCTACCAAGAGTTTCAAAATTCGAGGTTATATCATCCAGATTGGCTTCCCGCATAAGTTGGTTCGGGAGTGTTTTGAGTTTATTTGAGGCATTTTTAATATTTTGCCACTCCGATGACATAACCACCTTGCGCATCCATGTGCCGATGGTTTTTCCAGCTTTTTGCATATCTTTTGGTCCCAGAACAATTAAGGCAATTAAAAGAATAAAGACAAATTCGGGGACACCAATACCAAGAATTTCCATTACGTACCTTTATTTTTGGTTGTGCTCTGAATAGACTGGATAATATCGTTTTTGTGTTTTGCCAGACTTCCCAAAACACCGTTTATGAAGCCAGGAGCGGCATCTGAGCCGTAGGATTTGGCTAGTTCTACGGCTTCATTGATGGCTACTTTAACGGGGGTTTTTTGATCAACGCCAAACTCCCAGAAGGCGATCCGTAAAATATTTCGATCAATGGTTGCAATCTGATCCAGTGGCCATTCAGGCGCATATTTTGCGATCACCTTATCTAATTCCTGAGCAAGGGGCAGTACTCCAAAAACGATCTGGTGAGCAAATTCCTGTAATTCTTTGGATAGGGGAAGCTCCTTCAGACGTTGGGTGAAAACCGTGCCTGGGGAATGATTACTCTGATCAACTTCGTAAAGTACTTGCAGAGCGAGACTACGTGCTCTGGTGCGTTGCTTCATGCAGTTTGGGCCTCTTCGTCTGTTTCAAATGCAATATTTTCAATGTGAATATTTACCTCGCCAACATCCATCCCAACCATTTCGTGAATGGCACGGGTAACTTTTTTCTGGATAGTGCGGCTGATATCACGAATATTGATGTCTTTTTCAAGGATGATATATAGATCTGCATAGACGACATCATCTTCAATAGATATACGCACACCGTCACCATTGCCACGACGGAACAGGCGGTTGACGCCTCCGGAAACGGAAGCGAGGGCGTGGACGCCTGCTACCGATAATGCGGCCATTCTGGCGATCTCGACCAATACATCGGGAGCAACGGTTGTCTTTCCTGGGGGGCGTGTGTTTTGATCCATTTTATCTCCTGGTTCACTTGCTTATTCCGTGCAAATTCAACCTTACATCACCATACCGCCATCCACATGCAGGGTAACGCCGGTGATAAAGGAAGATTCATCTGCTGCGAGGAAAGCAACGGCATTTGCAATATCCTGTGGTACTCCAAATCTTCCCAGCGGTGTCATTTTTATGGAGAAATCTTTAATCTCTTCCGGGAGATCAACGGTCAATACTGTTTCAATAAAACCGGGGGCAACTGCGTTTACGGTGATGTTGCGAGAGCCGACTTCTTTTGCCAGCGCTTTTGTAAGGCCGATCAGCCCGGCCTTTGATGAAGAATAATTGGTCTGCCCGGCTTGCCCGGTCACACCCGATACAGATGAAATATTGATAATACGTCCATATTGCTGTTTCATCATCGGACGGACTATAGCTTGGGCACAATTAAATGCGCCTTTCAGGTTTATATCCAAGACCATATCCCAATCAGATTCTTTCATGCGCATAATCAATCCGTCGCGTGTAATTCCGGCATTATTGACCAGAATATCTACCTTGCCAAACTTCTCAAGTGCGGCCTTGATCATTGCTTTAACGCTTTCCTGATTGGAAACATCTGCCTCGAGGGCAATAGCTTCTCGACCAGTTTTCGCTGCAATTTCATTCGCTGTTTCTTCAGCCAACTCTTTGCGTAAATCAACAACCACAATATTTGCGCCCCGTTGGGCCAAAGTTTCAGCGATAGCTTTTCCAATGCCTCGGGCGCCACCGGTAATAATAGCCACGCGTCCGTCTAAAGATAAAAATTCAGTCATTTCAGGCTCCTCGTTTTCTCAAAGTAGAATTATACACCACCCTTAACACTTTATTTGGCACGTGGTTTCAGACCTAAACCGAGTGCCAGCCCGCCGCCTACTACAATGATTCCCTCCATTAAAAAGGCATCCTGCCAGAGACGCATTGGGAATAGACGGATAAGTGTGTCTGAGTAGAGAAATATCCAGGTATCGCCTTCAAAAAAGAGATGATGGAATTGGGCGAAGAATTCCCAAAAATTGATCGATGCCAGCACAGCCAGAAGAGCGGTCAGGAGGAGTGTTAGCCAGCCGCCCCGCATCAACCCCTGTCGATAGCCTTGCTCCCATTTTCCGTACTTTGCCCAGATCCCAAATATTATCAGGATCCCAAGCGCCGCGCCCCAAACCTTTAACGCAACCTGGATCAGAATCTTCACATCCAGCATATGACTGACTTCGCTCTCTTTATAGAGGGGAAGGCCATTCTCAAATTGCAGTTTACCAAGAAATTCTGGTCCCGAATCGTTGTTGAGATACTCTATCGCATTTTTTGCCCAATGAATTCGCTCTGCCTGCGTGAAGCCGTAACTATCTGGAGGGAAGTTTGGTGTGCGGTATTCGATTTCCGGAAAGATAGGCGTCAATAAGATCCGAATGCCTAGCAAAACCAGGGCAATCGGTATGAGGAGGGTGGTGATGATGGAAAGGATGGAAGAAAGGGTTTTATTCATAATTTTATTTTGGTTGGCAGTCCCTGAGTGAAGCAGAGCGCAGTCGAAGGGCGGGTTTTATAAAAGTGTTCTTCGACTGCGATTTCGCTCCGCTACACTTCCTGCGGTCGCCGCTCAGCCTCTGTTTTATTGTAATGATTCCACATTTCCGCCCAGCATGAATCGCAAAATCATATCATTTGTGATCCATTCGATGGGGGCCTTGTCGTCTGTGAAGACGGTTGTAGTTTCGTGGTTGGATTGGCGATATGTCCATGCGGTTTGGATGGCATCCAACAGCAGCGGATGTGTGCCTCCGCTTTCGGTGAGCAGGGATAAATTTTCAGCTAGAAAATCCTCGTTGGTCGGCTCCTTGGTCGCATAGATGATCGAGTTGAGGGTGTAAGGAATATCCATGATATGGATAGATGGAAATACCTCGGCAATAGTCGTTGCCAGGCCGTTGATCAAACGACGGTCGTTGGGGAGCCGCCCCACGTTGATGGTCAGCACGCCTGTTGAGGACAAGCGGTCGTATGCGATCTGAAAGAATTCCCTCGTTGTCATATGCCAGGGAATATAGGGCGGCCTGTAGGCGTCCACGGCAATGATCTCATATTGATGGGTACTATGCGCAAGACCCCAGCGTCCATCCTCGGCATAGGCATTCAGATTAGATAATCCATTCATTCCGAAATACTCTTGCCCAACTTCTATGATCTTGGGGTCAATCTCAAAACCGTCAATCGGAATCTCGCCAAAAACAGCAGTGGCTTGTTGCGCAAATGTGCCCGCCGCCAACCCGACGATGGCGATGCGCTTTACATCTTTGGTGGAGTGGGGTGGCACGTTGAAAAAGGGGCCGACCAGAAATTGAGACCAGGGGCCATCGTAGTCGAGATTATCGGGATCGTAAACTGAATGCACGCCCTGTCCGTCATTCAGGCGCAGATGGGTTTCAGTGCCGCGTTGTAATACTTCGATATAGTTATAAGCGGATTCAGTTTCGTAAATTTGCCCCGCTGTTTTTTTGATACCACCCCCTCCATTGATAAGAACGAGTACGGCGATGCCAGCCACCATCAGCAGGTAGGGCAACATGGCGCGCATTCCGGCGCTTTTAGCGAGACCTGCAAGTGCGACGAATAATAGAAAAAGACTGAAAATAAGAAAAGTATTTGTAGTTCCGACGGTGGGAATTAGAACCAGAACAGGCAAATAGGTGCCGAGAAAAGAACCCAGTGTGGAAACGGCGTAAATATTGCCAGAGACCTTGCCGGCTTTTTCAGTGTCATCCATGGTCAGGCGGATTGCATAGGGGGAGATCATACCAAGCAATGTGATCGGGATGCTGAAAAGCACCAGCACGGCGACAAAGGCTCCCATCATCACGCTGACCTGGATACCGTCAAAAGCGATTGCGGCTGCGCGCAAAACTGGATTGGCGATATAGGGGACGATACCCAGCGTAAACGCTCCCCAAGCCAGAACTTTGTACATACTTTCGGCGTGTGGCGATTTATCGGCTTGTATTCCTCCGAGGAAATATCCCAGCGTTAAATAGAGCAGCATCAGGCCGATGATTGCCGCCCAGACAAGATTGCTTGTCCCGAAAACGTTGCCGATCAACCGCGAAGCCGAAAGCTCGGCGGCGAGGGTGGTCATGCCAGAGATGAAGACGGTAAAGTAAATATATTTGCGCATAAAAAACCTTATAATTAAATGTCCTAAAGAAGTCACTGGAAAGATACCAGAAAAAAATATTTTTGCAAGTATA